>CAYHKX010000030.1:0-6564 GCA_964357305.1 uncultured Gammaproteobacteria bacterium
TATGGGAGCGGTATTATTGGCCGCTGGAGCCGCTGGGAAGCGTTTTGCGCTCCCAAATGCGGAAGTCATGATCCACCAGGTGCTCGGCGGCGTAAAAGGCCAGGCATCGGATATTAAGATTCATGCCGAGCGAATTCTTGCTGTTCGGGAGAATTTGAACGAAATTTTGGCAAAACACACGGGTCAGCCCGTCAAAACCGTTGCAACAGATACGGAACGCGACAACTTCATGACCGCGAAGGAGGCGATGAAGTACGGTTTGATTGACAAAGTCATTAATTAAAGGGTAAAAAGGGGTTTCCACCAGGTTCAGGACTCCGGACAAGACAAGCATGGGGATACATAACTTTCTGCGCTCCCTGGCTTCGGCTGGGTGGTTGCCGTGTATGTATCTTCTTGTCCGCAGCCTTGAGCCCAGAGGCTTCCCCAGCTGGCCGATTTTGGGCTTGCAGCATCGAAAACTTTTTCAACGTACCGAGAAGTACGTCTCAAAAGCTTTTCTCGCTGCGCACCCAAACTCGTCACAGCTGAGAAACCCTCTTCATCAATACATAATCAAAACCTCGCGGTGATCGCGGGGTTTTGATGTGGAGGATTATTCTGCAACTGCGAGCGTTTCGATGGTGGGGGCAGCGGCAGATATTTCTTCAATGGCGGCTCCGACGAGACAGATTTTTGGTAGTGCGCGGTAGCTTGAGAAGAACTCCGTTGTCGTTGTTGTCCCGTCAGCGTTCTTCACGTTGTAGTTGAACGTAGTCGTGTAGCCAGGGAAGGCGCCTTGGCACTGTTCGACGCCTGGCGCGAGATCCGGTGATGTCTTGTATTGTGTTGCGCCCACAGGAGTGTGGGTGAGTACGGTTGGTGGTTCGTACGATCCCTCGCGTCCATCATCTGTGCCCCAGAAAGAGAACGTGATGGTACTCGCTTCGTCGTCAAACGTGGTGACGAGCAGCGTGTACGTCGACATAGTGTTTTTGAACTTCAAGTCCGGTGCGGGATTGTATAGCGTCGCATCGGTGCCTGGATTCCCGTTTGTTTCGTCGTTGTAATACGAAATTGCGAGAGAATGGTTGCGTCGTTCAGTAATTTCGAGTCCGGCATTCATTGCTGCGCGGAATGACGTAGTACCGAGCTGACAGAGTCCGCCACCGACTTCTGGTTTGATCTCGTCGCCTTTAATTACGAGTTCTGGATAATATCCATCAGCAATGGTGAACGGTTTTAGGTGATCGAGGATAGAAATAATTTCTCCCGGTGCGATGAGGACGCCATTGAGTTTTTCTGCACCATGTTTGATATTCGCGCGGCGTGCCGTGGTGGAATGCGAAAATTCGGTGCTTGCTTCGCCAAGGAGATCGGTAATGCCGAGCGAATTTACATTTTTCGTGGTAATGCTCGGTATTTCTTCGCGCATCGCGAGCGCAAGTGGTGTGACGGACGTGTTTGTACCGAGTGCGGCATTGAGCGCCGCAAAAAAAGTCTCGTCATCCAGAACGGACCCGACAGTACTTGCTTGAAATTCGCTCACTTTTTCACCATCGATGGTGAAACGAGCGTTTTGTGCCGCGATATCGACTGCGTTATGGATTTCGGTAAGGAAGTCGACCGTGAGTTCCGGTTCAAGATCGATGTACAACTCTCCGTCCTCGGAAATATTCGGGCGAATCCAATCGGCGATGGTGTGTTGACTGATCTCCCATGTTTCGGTTTCTCCGTTCGTGTTCGTTCCGGTGATGGTGTATGGCGCTGCAGCAATCGCTTCCATTGCTTCGTTGATGAGGTGTTCTGCATCAGAAGCATAAATGTTCGGCTCGATTGCGGTGGTGGCAATCGGCATGCGTTCGAGGTGAAGATCTCGGGCATCCTGGGCAACGAGTTTTGTGACGTAGCTCAGATTGAGGGATTGTCCTTTAGATCCAGGCTCGATGGTGACGACGATGCCTTTGTTGCGAGAAATTGAGACGGTGAAGTCGGTCTGTGTTGCGTCGATTTGCATGTCTGGAAATGCGGCCAGAATGGCTTCCTTCAGTCGTTCTTCATTTACGGTGACGTTTGCGGCGTAGGATTTTCGGCCGAAGATCTCGTAATAGAGCGTGAGAATACTGTCCGTTACACTATTTTCGTTGTGACCCACGTTGAGTGCTACTGTTGCTGCAGCAGCCGGATCCCACTCAATCAGGTTGTAGGCAATGTCGCTTCCATCAACGGTTTGAAAAAGGGGTATTGTTTCCGTTTCTGTACCAGCAACAATCGTTATTCCCGTGGAAATCATTTCGTCGTATGCGGTTTGTAGTGTGGAGTGTACCGCAAGGCTGTCCATGCCGGAGAGATCAATACCTGCAACCGAAACATTCGGTACCACCGTGTTCAGATTGCTGTAGTGTGCATGAACCGCAAACATCGTGGTGGTTGCAAGGGCCGTGATGATAACGACGATCGCAAGGATTAATCCCGCATGCAAGTGTTTCATAGCTGGACATCTTTCCGAACCGGAATACGAATGTCCCCGCGGGCTTTGTTGAGGGTAATGGTGAGGATGCCGTTCAGTAGGCTTGCGTCAGCATCATCTGGCGTAATGCGGCATGGAAGAATGATGGAGCGAGAAAACGCGCCCCAGAAACACTCCTCGTAGTGAATTGTGGCATCCAGGGGCAGTGGAGCGATCGAGCGTTCACCGCGAATTGTCACCATATCTTCGTTGATAGTGATCTGAAGATCGTTCTCTGAAACGCCGGCAATGGCAGACCGAATTATCACGCGATCGGGGGTTTCGATCACGTCCACTGCGAGTTGGCCTTCTGTACGCGTAAAATCAAACCCATCCGCGTCACGTTCTTCCGTGCGTTTTTTGGCGAACATATGATGCGTCTATTGTACGCTATGCGATTTGTCCTGTCAGTGTGGATTGTTTGCGACGGGTTTTTGTGGTGAAATGTATTTATGTTTCGATTCTCCACATGGAGCGTGAGCGTGCTCACCGTTGCGATTATTTTTGCGTCACTCGTTTGTGGTGCATTCGGCATGTCGTTTCAGATAGTGGAACCAATGAATCATACCGCGCTCGTGACGTGTGATGACGGAATGTGTGCGTCGGATGATGCCGGATGCCTGAATCATTGTCTTTCCCGGGTTGATGCCGCGGAGGAGCGATTGGTTATCGCGCCGGTGAGCTTGATTATCCGCGTGTTCTCCGCGCCGACGTTTCTCCATGAGGCAGACGTGTTACCCCCTTTGCAGTCACTCGCTCCTCCGTGGCAGAGTCACCGGCTTTTTGCGTTTCGTGAGTAACGGAGATTCGTAAGGCTACTCTGATTATTCGCCTCGTACGTATTCAGTCATTGCGAGGATAGCGAAGCAATCTAGGCCTAGATTGCTTCGTCGGATGGTTACATCCTCCTCGCAATGACGGAAGCTCGTCCTGAGTGTATTCGTAGAAACTTTATGCCAAAAACATTTCACTTTACGGTTGATGGAACCCACTGTGCGAGTTGCGAGATTGTTATTGAACGCGAAGTGAAAACAATTCCGGGCGTGGTGTCTGTAAAAGCGTCGTCGGCGAAAAATACGGTCACGATTACTGCGGATCGAGTGATTTCTGCTGAGGAGTGCACTGCGGTGGTGAAGGAATACGGGTATCAATTTCGTTACGTTGAAAAACCAGTCACGATTGAACCATTCTCTTGGGATCGCATGATGATTGCTGCAGCGTTGGTGTTTGCGGCGTGGTATGTGCTCACGCGAACGGGTGTGCTGAACTATGCTCCGACGGATGCGGCAGGAAAGGGGCTTTTTGCGGTCTTTGGTGTTGGCCTTGTTGCGGCATTTTCTTCGTGCACCGCAGTGGTGAGCGGACTTCTTGTTGCAATATCTTCTCGTGCCGCCGCGCATCATGTGACGTCGACGTTTGCGCAAAAGATGCGGTCACACGTGGCGTTTAATGTGGGGCGTTTGATCGGGTTTGTTGGGTTTGGTGCGTTGATTGGTGTTTTAGGGAGTGTGCTTGAGCTCTCGACCGTGATGAATGGCGTGCTTGTGCTTGTTGTTGCGGTCCTCATGATTGGCATCGGTGTTGATCTTCTCGGGGTTATGCCAGCGGGGCTCGCAATTCGTCCACCAAAATGGCTTTCGCATCGTATTCACGCCATTGCTGAGAGTAAGAATCCCTTTGCGCCCGCCGTACTTGGCGCAGCGACGTTCTTCTTGCCGTGTGGGTTCACGCAGTCAATGCAGCTTTACGCGCTTTCCACTGGGTCACCGGTGCAGGCCGCGTTGATTATGGGCGTGTTTGCACTGGGAACGCTCCCAGCACTCCTTGGCTTGGGTGCTGCAACGTCGGCAATGCGCGGCCAAAGCCTGAAGCGCATGACGTATGCTGTTGGTGTCCTGGTGGTGGCGCTTGGCTTCTCTAATGTGTCCAATGCGGCAACGTTGCTTGGGTTTTCCGGTTTCGCATCGTCATCCGGCGCGACGGATGTCACGATTGCGTTGATTGATGGCAAGCAGATTGTGACGATGGAGGTGACGGCATTCGGGTACGCGCCGAATGTTCTCACGGTAAAAAAAGGCGTTCCGGTTGATTGGCAAATTTTTGGAGGTGATCAGCTCGGGTGTGCGAGTACGCTCGTCATGCGTGCATTCAATGTGCAAACCGCAATTCGTCCAGGAGAAAATCAGGTCGCGTTTACGCCGACAAAAACTGGATCATTTCCGTTCAGTTGCTCCATCGGAATGGTGAAGGGAACAATGGTGGTTATCGAATAAAGTGTATTTTTATTCCGTCATTGCGAGGAGGTAATCCGACGTGGCAATCCAGGCGAACCTAGATTGCTTCGCTACGCTCGCAATGACTGAAGCTTCTCTATGAAAACAACGTTTCCGGTGACGGGGATGCATTGCGCGTCCTGTTCGGTGAATATTGCGAATGCGTTGAGGGAGGTTCCTGGGGTCACGGATGCTGGGGTAAATTTTGCAACAGCCAAGGCGACAGTGGAATATGACGAAATGAAGGCACCGATTGCAGCGTTGCACGAAGCGGTGATTGGCGCCGGGTACGGTATTGTCGCCCACGATCACGGAGCGATGGAACATGGTGAGCACGTACACAGCGGAGATATTCGTGATGCACGGCGACGTGCGCTTTGGGCGACTGTGCTCGCTGCACCGGTTCTTGTGTTTGCGATGTCCGGATCCGATTCGTCCATCACGCTCGGCATTCAGGCCGTATTCGCGAGTATTGTTGTTTTGGCCTTTGGTGCTTCATTTCATGGCACTGCATTGAAGCTTCTCAGGCGCGCTCGGGCAAATATGGATACGTTGGTTTCTCTTGGGACGCTTGCGGCACTTGGGTTGAGTTGGTTTGAGGTGTTTCGGGGCGGAGATGTGTATTTTGAAGCCGGTGCAGTGATTACGGCATTCATCCTCCTCGGCCGATGGGCGGAAGCGAAAAGTAAAGGCCGCGCGAGTGAAGCAATGACGAAATTATTGTCTCTTGCGCCGACGATGGCGCATCGTGTGGTCGGTGAAATGGTCGAGGACGTCACGATTGATGCGCTGAAGGTTGGTGACGTCGTGATGGTGAAACCGGGGGAGAAAATTCCGCTCGATGGAAGCATTCTTCAGGGAACGACAACGGTTGACGAATCGCTGGTAACAGGGGAGAGCGTGCCGGCGAAACGAGGAGAGGGTGATGCGGTGATTGGCGCAACCATGAACATCGACGGCGTGATTCGGGTGAGCATTACAAGAGGTTCTGCGGATTCGCTCCTTGCGCAGATTGTGAAGATGGTCGAGGACGCACAAACGAAGAAAGCGCCGATTGAGAAACTCGCGGATCGGATTTCTGCCGTGTTTGTGCCGGTAGTAATTGGGCTCTCAGTGTTGACGTTCATGACATTGTTCGTGTCTGGTGCAACCATTGATGCGGCGGTGATTCGTGCTGTTTCTATTCTTGTGATCGCATGCCCGTGTGCGCTCGGTCTCGCAACACCGATTGCGGTGCTGGTTGGGACTGGTGCTGGGGCAGAACGCGGTGTGCTGATTAAGGACGGGACGGCGCTTGAACATGCATCGAAAGTGACGCGCGTGTTTTTCGATAAAACTGGAACGCTCACAGAAGGAAAACCCGTAGTGACCGATGTGTTGCCGTTTGGATCGAATACGAAAGAGGACGTGCTGACGTGGGCGATGGTGGTTGAGTCGGGCTCGGAGCACCCAATTTCTGTTGCGATCGCGCGCGCGGCATCGAAGCTCACATGGAGATCGTCACCGACAATCACCGCGGTACCAGGTGAAGGAATTTTTGGATCGGTCGATGGTACAGATGTCGCCGTTGGCACAATTACGTTCCTTGAGGCTCGAGGAATGGTGTTACCGAATCTCGCATCGGCGCTTGCGCTTCGATCAGAAGGGAAGACCGTGGTGTTCGTCGGCGTGAACGATGAGTGTATTGGCGCGATTGCGCTTCGTGATGAGCCACGTGCTGGTGCGGTTGAGGCGATTGCGGCATTGAAGGCGATGGGGATTGGGGCAACGATGCTGACTGGCGATCATGCCGACGCCTCGAAG
>CAYHKX010000031.1:0-6562 GCA_964357305.1 uncultured Gammaproteobacteria bacterium
GAGAAACGGATTTTGAGTCCGTCGCGTATACCATTCCGCCACCGCGGCGTACGCGAGCCAAATTCTAGCACGTTCTCGCTGAAAAACTCAAGATGTGCTATCATGCCGGCATTATGACGCTCACCACCCATGCTGCCATAGGCGCAGCAATTGGCAGCGCAGTCGGCAATCCAATCCTCGGATTTGTTCTAGGAGCCGCTTCTCACTTCATCGTCGACATGATTCCGCATGGCGATAATCAGCTTGCGGACCTCTTCCGAATTCACAAAAAGAAGCGAAAGCTCGCAGTCGCCTATGTCATGGTTGACGGTGTTGTTGCAATGTACATGGTGATGGCCATATTCCTCGTGCGTACCGATGCCACAAACGTCGCCTTTGCTGCGGCAATTGCCGGGAGCATCTTGCCGGACTTCCTCGTTGGCCTTTCGGACATTTTCCGTACCAAGGCACTCAGACAATTCTGCCGATTCCACTTCTACTTCCACGACTTTTTCTCCCGAAAACACGGCGATGTCCCACTCAAATGGGCGCTCGTCGGGCAAGCAGCATTCATTGCTATTCTCTTTAAGCACATCTAGATCTCAATGAACGAGGCTCCGGCCTCGTTTCCAGTACTCTACTCACTCGCCGAAATCCACCCATCGCGCGGTGCCGATACCCTAACTCGGATCTACCGCAACTCCCGCAAGCGTAAGCACGAGGACAATTCCTCCCATCAGCAACATTCCTATCATCACTGCAAGCATCGCACGCTTCCATGAAAGCTCGAGTAACACCGCAAGCAACGAACCAGACCATACTCCAGTTCCTGGAAGTGGCACCGCAATGAATGCAATCACCGCAAGAAGTCCAAATCGTTCGTAGGTATTCCCAATTTTTCTCTGCACCCGGTGCAGCGCGCAATCAAACCACACTACCGACCATGGTGCGTACGTCTCCGCAAAACGCTTCGCGAATCGAAATCCAAAATACACCGGGAAAAAAGGAAGTGCATTTCCGAGCATCGCAAAAAGGTACGCGGAAATCGGTGTCATGTTCCATACCGTCACCGCAACCGGAATGGTCAATCGAGACTCAGTGAACGGCAGCGCAGAAAGAATCACCGTCGCAATCCAGGGCGGCATAGCACTCACCCACGCGATCATTGTTTCAACAATCATAGCTGCGGCCACGTGAACGTCGAAAACGCCCAGATTGCGAGTGCTTTTGCATCCGCAAAGCGATCTTCTTTGGAACTCGCACCAAGCACGGCAATAAATACATCGTCACCCTCATGCGTGATCGTCGTAATGAAACAATATCCTGCCTCTGGAATATATCCCGTCTTTCCGCCAGTAATTCGATAGTCTCCAACATTCAACAACGAATCGAACAACGCGTCCGTTGATTCCACCACAAGTGAAATGCCACTTACATGAGAAATTGGCAAACGTTTTGTGGTCATGAACTCAGAAAGAATTTCGGACTTCTTCGCTTCAGCCAAGAGCATATGCAAGTCACGCGCCGTCGACACGTTCCTACTGTCGAGCCCAGTCACTTCCGTAAACGCACTCGACGTCATGCCGAGTGTTTTCGCTTTTGCATTCATCGCCACAATAAACTCCTCACCAGACATCCCAGACATCCGAGACAGGGATTGCGTCGCGGTATTATCTGAACCCACAACGCTCGCACCAAGCACGTCTTCCAGCCGTATCCCGTCATTAAAGTTCAAGTACACACGCCCTCCCCCAACATAATCATCTTTTTCAATCGTCACCCACGTGGTGAGATCAGGCTGCGTATCCAAAAACACAAGCGCAGTCATAAGTTTGGTAATGCTCCCAATTGGCCGCACGTCGTCCGCATTTTTTGCAAATAACGTTGCGCCGCTTGCAGGGTCGATCACTATCGCGCTATTCGCGTCCGTCACCACACCGTAACTGGAAAGATCGGTTTTCTTCGGGGGCAACACGCGATTCTCTGCCTGTGGCAGCGTCGGTGCAGACATCAAGGAAAACATCGGTGCGGCAAGCGCGCTTGGCGCAATGGGAATACCAATCTTCCATTCTAAATTCGCCGCATCCACAGGAATAATCTGCAGCGTCGTGAGCGCGAGAAGCATTTGTGTAATCACGCGAGAAATCATACGGCGGTGGATTCCACAAGTGCTGCAAGAAGTGTATCGACCCTCGCATTTGTATGTAGCGCGTCGTATTCCGGAAGCTCTTTCACGCTGTGTAATCCGAGGACACGAAGCGCGTCGTTCGACATCGCATACACCGGCTGAAGTTTTATAGCATCTTCCTCCTCTGTAATCAGCCCGCGCATCAATAAATTGCGTAAAATCAACGTGCAGTTCACGCCGCGAATCGCTTCAATTTCTGGCTTGGTCATTGGTCCCCGGTACGCAATAATCGTGAGCGTCTCGAGCGATGGCCGCGTGAGCTCTGGTTCAATATCTTCTTTCGCAAGACTCACCACCACATCAGCAAACGCAGGATTCGACGCAAGCATAACGCCTTCATCACCAAGAACAAGGTGAATTCCGGACATCTCAACATTACGCGCAGTACCGAGTTCCGCGAGCGCAACATCAATTTCGGCCGTCGGTATGCCAAGCGCCAAGGCAAGCTGCTTCGTCGTCATCGGTTTTGTAGCAACGAACAGAAGCGCTTCAATTTTTGCGGAAATTTCATTATTCATAATCACTTCAGTCATTGCGAACGTAGCGAAGCAATCTAGATGAATCTGGATTGCTTCGTCGGGATTACCCTTCTCGCAATGACTGATGTTATTCGTTATTCAAACTCTTTCCAAGTGAATTTCCTCCCCGTGCGCCACCTGCGTAGCAACGATATGCTTCCGACGCAACAGCTCCAACAACGCCAAAAAGCTTACCACAATTTCCGCTGTACTTCCGGCGTTTGCGATGACATCACGGAAGCGAATATTCGCTCGTGTAGCCAGAACAGTCTTCAATTCATCCATGCGTTCCTCCACGGTTTTCACGCGCTCCATGGACGTCTCTTGCAGCGCAAAGAACGGTTCGAGGCGCTTCAGAATTCCCTGAAACGCATCGAGCAACGTTGCAGACGAAACATTCTTCGCTGGAGAAAATTCTGGCCCAGTTTGGCGCAGTTTGACGTAAGGTCGGCGATACATGGCTCGCACGAGATATCGTTCTTCGAGCTTCGCCGCAACAGCTATGAATTCTTGGTACAGCCGCAATTGGTCCTCGAGCTTCGCTGCGGCTGCGTCCTCCTCGTCAATTCGTAAATACGGCATCAGCTCGCGACTTTTCAAATAAATCAGACGTGATGCAACAAGAAGAAAATCCGCGAGCTCGGTGCTCGGTACATCGTGTTCTTCGATGTATTTCAAGTATTCGTCAGCGACTTTAGCTAACGAGAGCTTCGTTACCGCGAGCTGCTGACCGTCGATGAGGTCCAAAAGCAGCGCCAACGGCCCAGAAAACTCCTCTTGTTCTACAGAGAATGACATATCCGGAATTGTAGCAAACAAACAGAAAAGTCGCCCGAGAGCGCTGCGACTCTTCCGGGCGACTGCGTTTTATTCAAGCTCACCGATCAGGACTGGGGCCAGGCCCTGAACAGCAGCTGACGCACCTCAATTTTGTGAGCGGTATAGACAAAGATCGTCTGGATACTCACGTTATCGACAACGTTCACCTGCCAGCCGGCAAGAATTTCCTTGAACACCAATCGACGGGAACGACTCGACGCTCGGGTAATCGGCCCGAGCACTATTTTCGTGATCAAATCACTTTTCTGGGCGACGTCGACCACCACCACAGCGCCGTCGGTGACCGTCGTATGCGAACCTGTGCATTTTCCGCCAGCACGATGCTTTGGCATTCGACCCCCAACACTGATATTTTTTTCAAATCCTAACGAGGAATGTTAGCGTAAAAATCCTCGTGAGTCAATCAAAAAGAGCCAATACAAGGAATGCACCCAAGGATAAGTCCCACCATCGCAACAGTCGCAACGAATTGAGAACGAAAATGCATAGGAGGGAAATTAAACTAAATTTATTCATTCGAAGCTTAGCCCTGGGGAGGCTAAACCTCCTCGAGGCTTAGCTTCGGTAAGAATATACTACGGTCGCAAACGCTGCACATCTCGTGGGAAGATGGTTGCTTCCTTTACATTCGCGAGGCCAAGAATGTTTTGGGTGAGGCGTTGCAGGCCCATGCCAAAACCTCCTTCTGGTGGAATGCCGTACTTGTGCATCATGAGATAATCCTCAAACTGCGCGGGATCGAGCCCTTTATCCTTCAACGCTTGCACTTGTTCGTCGTATCTATTCACCCGCATACCACCGGAAATGATCTCGCTCCCAAAACCAACGAGGTCGAACGTAATGGTATTTGTTGGATCGTTTGGATCTCGCATGGCGTAAAACGGCCGTTTCGATGTTGGATAATCTGTCACGAAGACAAATCCACACTTGTGATGTTGCGGCCCCCACACCGTGGACAGCCACCGCTCCCCCGCTGGTGAAAGGTCTGGTTCGCTTGTTTCGTCGACTCCCCCTTCATCGCGATACACCTCCAGCGCTTTCTTGAGCGAAATGCGCGGGAACGCATCGCCAAGTGGTGGCAATGTAACCTCAAGCAGGTTCAACGCTTCGGCACAATCCTGTTCAACCGTGCTGATCATCTCGCGAATCGCAGCTTCTGCGTGATCCATAATCTCATCCATACATTCAACAAAGCCGAGCTCGAATTCAAACTGATTAAATTCGGTGAGGTGACGCGATGTTGCAAACTTTTCAGCACGGAATGAATAGGAAAGCCCGTACACGCCTTCGTACACACCCATCGTAATTTGCTTGTACAGCTGCGCGGATTGCGTCAGTGTTGCTTCGCGGCCGTAGTAATCAACCTTGAAGAACTCCGCGCCACCCTCACTCGCGGCACCAGCAAGAATCGGAAAAAAAATTTCCGTAAATCCTTGACGACCCATGTATGACCTGTATCCCTTCACGAGCGCCGCTTGCACCTTAAAAATCGCACGCTGTTTTGGGTGACGAAGCGTAATCACGCGGTTATCAATGAGCGTATCGAGGTTGAGATCAAGATCGGGCTTACTAATTTCCACCGGCGGCGCATCCACAACCGGCGATAGAATTTCAAGACTCGTACACTGCACTTCCACTTCTTTTGCGTTCGGATCTTTACTCTTCTTTTCCTTCACAAGACCCGTGACCTTGATGACGGTCTCCAGCTGCAGGCCCTTCAGTTGCTCAAGATGCGCAGCTTCAAGAACGACCTGCGCAAGGCCGGTGCGATCACGAAGAATCGCGAACCCGAAGTTCTTCATGTCACGAAGATTATGCAGCCAGCCACCCATCGTGACCTCTTGGCCAAGATGCAGTGCAAGTTCTGTAACGTATGTACGGTTTTTCATAAACAGAAGAAACTAAGTTAGTGAGAAACTAGGTTAGTGAGAAACCGAGTTTGTTATGGAGTTGATCGGTTCAGCATGCGTGGGAACGCGATGGTTTCACGAATGTGATGCACGCCGGTGATCCACCGCACGGTACGCTCAAGGCCAATACCGAAGCCTGAGTGCGGAACGCTGCCGTATTTGCGCGTGTTTAAGTACCACTCGTATTCCGCTAACGGATAGTTCCGATCGATAATTTCTTGTTTGAGCGCCTCATAGCTCTCCTCACGCTGACTTCCGCCGATGATTTCCCGACCTTCTTCTGGCGCAATCAGGTCCGCATTTCGCGCTCGAAGTACCCCCTCATCATCCGTGTATCGCTTCATGTAGAAGGACTTGATTTCTGCCGGATAATCTTCGATGAACACGGGAAGTTGATACTTGTTTCCCAGTGCAATTTCTTCGGCAGTCGACATATCCCCTAAAAGGTCTACCGGTTCCTCGGTGAGCTTTTCATCCGCGAGAATCCGCTTCGCTTCCGAGTGCTTCACATGCACAAACGGCTCGTCGACAAGGCGCTGGAGTATCGTCGTGTCACGCTCCAGAATTGCGAGCTCTTCCTTGCAGTCTCGGAGCACGTCGCCAACAATCCGTTTCACCATGCGTTCCTGCACATCCATGTTCATCGCTTGATCGAAGTACGCCATTTCTGCATCCATCATCCACAATTCCGAAAGATGATGACGTGTTTTACTTTTCTCGGCACGAAACGCCGGACCAAAGTCGTACACCTTTCCGAAGCTCATAATCCCAGCCTCGCTATACAGCTGACCGGATTGTGAAAGATACTTTGGCTCACCGTAATAATCAACGGTAAAGAGCTGGGTGGTGTCCTCACAGCTCGTTGGCTGAATGATTGGCGTATCAAACCGAATGAAGCCTTCCTCATGAAAGAATTGCTCGATGCTGAAGAACACACGATCGCGAATGCGAAGCACCGCCCATGGCGTTTGCGAGCGAAGATAGAGATCGCGGTTTTCAAACAAGAAGTCTGGCCCGTGTTCTTTCTTCCCGATCGGATAATCTTCCGGCGCAACATGAACCATTGCGAATCCCGTTCCCTGAATCTCAAAACCCGACGGTGAACGAGGCTCAGATTTCCCGATGCC
>CAYHKX010000032.1:0-6560 GCA_964357305.1 uncultured Gammaproteobacteria bacterium
TGGCGGTCGGAGCGTTTTATCAGGATTTCACACAGGTGACGGATGAGGAAGTGGGGGGTCTGCCATTCGCGGATCTGGCGCGGGGCATCAACGCAATCACAGAAGCCTCGGGCTGGCTCTTGGACGCGAGCCGTGACCTGTCGGCCGCAACCCGAAGCCCGATGTTCGGCCCCACGGCCGACGACATCGCGAAGTACGGGCTGAAAGACATGCTTGCGGTCAGCTCGAGCACCTCCGGCAAGTGCGGAAATGCTGGGCTGCTCACCACGGCGGCCAACATCATCGCGAGTACCAATGGCGGACCACTGACTCTGGATGCCTTCTACTCCTCGGGCATCAAGCTCATGGCGAGCACACTCGACCTCGGCACGTCTCTCGGGACGCCGGGAGACTGGTGGACCGGAGCTCTGGAACGAAAAGTTCTTCCGGGCGAACAACCCATCGTGCCGATCACTGAAGTGCCATCAAATGAACCGACGAGGACGTTCAAGTTCCGTCCGAGCTACGGTGTGATCGCTGGCGGAGGCGCGAGTCTCATCGCGAGCACAATCATCGCCATTCAAGCTGGCGCTCACCACACCACGCTCGTGGATTTCAACGAATTCGGTGGAATGTCCCAAACCGAGCTCAACGCCGAAGTCCACGCATACCGGCTTAGCACCGGTCTCGCGATTGCCTTCGGTGCGCTCGGCACGGCCGCCACGGCAGGCGGCATCGCCTGGACCTTCATTGACAAGAACGAAACGACCGTCACGTTAGTCCCGACGGGGACAGGTGTGACAATCAACGGGAGCTGGCAGTAGCTCCACAACGAACGCAGCCCGGAACTCCCTACGGAGATCCGGGCTGCAATTGCATTTATGGAATGATTGGCGCGTCTGGAAGGACGGGCGTTTCCGTACTCGGTAACGGATCCGGCAACGTCACAGGCACAACCTGCCCTGCACGCAGTGCATCAATCTTTTTCTGCACCGTTTCGCTTTCTGGATCAATCGTCATAATCGCTTCAAGTTCGATCAATGCGCCCTCGATATCACCCTCCTCCTCAAGCACCGACGCAAGGAACCAATGTGCGTTTGAGAAATTTGGCGCGAGAGCAATGATGCGTTCAAATTCCCTTTTCGCGAGATCATTCTTCCCCTGACGCACGTACAACAATGCGAGCTGCAACCCGACACCGATGTCATTCAGCGCGCTTGCTCGCACCAATTCCATACTTGCCACTGCTTCTGCGAGTTTCCCTTGACGCTCCTGGACTGACGCGAGGTAATATCGCGCCTCTGCGTAGTCTGATTTTAACGTAATGGCGCCAAGTAATGCATCAGATGCTTTTTGCAACACATCCTCCTGTACGGTTTTTGCGAGTGCGGCTTGTTCTTCGTCAGTTCCCTGCGCAATTGGCGTGAGGACATCGTTATACGCAAGGTACCCTCGCGCAAGCGCCACAACATATTTCGGATTATTCGGCGCAAGCGCCACCGCGTGCTGATATGAAGCGATAGCAAATGTTGCAGCATCAGCAACAAGTGGCGAAACTTCTCGATAGACGTCACCACGCAATTCCCAGTTCGTGACATTCGTCGACCCAAGTTCTGTTGCCCGAATTGATGCGTTCACCGCTGCGCCGATTAACGCGCGCACCAATTCCGGATCACTATCCGTCTTTTGCGCGAGCGCCATAACTTTTTTGAGCAAGGCACTTCCGAGGTTTCGATAATACACGTCACTCCAGCGGTTTGCCGTTGCCGCTTCGTCAAGCGCCAAAATGACAGCATCAATATCTTCCCCGCCACTATACAGCGCAACTGCACGAGCAAATGCAACGTCAGCGCGATATTTCGACACCGTCGCAAATGCAACCGTAAGAATAAACACGGACATCACCACAAACATCAGCGCAACAACGAATCCAGCACGCGGCGAGCGGTCAAAAGATAATGCAATGCGACGACCTGACACAATCCGGAGCGCAAATGCAGTAAAGATCCAATACATGGCCATGAGCGCGAAGTTCTGCGGGTAACAAAACCAGGCAAGGGCTAAGACAATCCATCCCACGAGCACAGGAAGATCATGTGGGTGCTGCGCACGACGGTATGCGAAACATGCGAATCCGGCGAGAAGGGCGAGGCTGATGATCCAGGCGATCGTTGCGGGTAGACCAAATGTTGGGAGCATGGTCATGAATGCTGACGACGCGCGATCAAACTGCGTGTCCCAAAATGCTGTTCCGTTCAAATCTGCACTGTGATATTGCGCAAAATTCACAGCATACGTTCCAGGCCCAGTCCCAAACGCCCAACCGCCGTTCTCGAACACCGACGTTGCAATATCCCAAGAGCTTCGAGTGCTCAACGATACTTCGGCGGGAAATGGACTCGTTACCACAGACGGCAGGACCGAGAAAAATAACCCACTGACCAGTAGGGCCATGGGAAGAATACATCTGATGGGTTGCGTGAACATTGACGGGTGCAGCAATGCGAGACCAAACAAGACGACACATCCAAGAATCGCAAGCACCCAAAGCACGACGTAATCAATAGCGAACAAAACACCAAGCGTTGCAAGTATAGTAATACCCGTAGACACATGCACGACGAGTCGTTGACGTGGTGAGTCAAATTGTCCGAGCATGATCATGCTAGAGCCAACAAGTGCCATCACCAGCAAATACACCGCGAGGGCATTCGGCGTTCCGATGAAATTCGTCGGGAGAGTTCCAAGCGACGCACCGAAAAAAGGAAATACTCCGAAAAATCCAACGATCGCGGACGATAACACTCCTAATGCGAGTAATCGTCGAACCATTGGTACATCAAGGATTTGCGCGCCAACACACGCGAACCCAAGCCCGAGTACGATGGTCACAATGCTGGTATATTCCTGATTTCCCTGTCCGAACATGCTTGTGTAGACATCCGGTGAAAGCCCTGCAGAAATAGCCGCAAGCGAAACAAAAACCAACAGCGGAATCCAAATCTTGCTGAATGAAATTTCAACGGTCTTTGTGAAAAGTGCTTGCCCAAGCCATGCAAGAATGCCAATCGTCGCACAGGCGTAAAAAAGTGCCTGCTTATTAATCTCGAGTGGACTTACCGTCCACGGAAGCACGAGAATAGGAATGAAAAAGACGGTTGCTTCAAACATGCGCCGAACAAGTGTTCGGAGAAACTCTGCGGGGCGAATATGCATACGCAAGTATTATGGCGTTCCGACATCAGACGTACCAGAGTCACCGTCCCCAGTATCGGAAGGTACAGAAGTTTCAACCGGAGCCGATTCTACAACAACAGACTCGGAAATAGAGTCGGGTTCGACATCAAACGTCTCTGCAGACTCGAGAACCGCCACCGATTCTTCAACGGGAACTTCAACAGAACCCGCTCCGCCGTCTACCGAAGGCACCGTTTCCACCTGTATACTCGTTGATTCATCCTCGGGATCAACAATTTCTCCGGTATCGGTCATCACCTGAACCACAGGCTGCGAAACAGATGACGTTATCGACGATTCATCCTGTGCCGTTGGCGCGTAATCACGACGGTACGCGATAACAATCCAGTCGACACTGACACCACTCGTTGCGTCGCCTGATTCAACAATATCAAAACCGTCTGCGGTTCGATTTGTGACATACAGCAACCCCGTCGCTCCATACGGTGTCACCAAAGCGCGATACGACGGGTTCTCGTCAACGATGCTTGTAAATGCGGGATCGATATCATCGAACCTCACCGTTGCTCGACCGTGATCGAGCTCAACGGTTCCAGAAAGTTGTACGGTCATTTCACGCGATGTTGCTGCATACGTTTCAACCTTCTCGCCCGTCGATGATTCAACAAGTTCGATCAAGCGACCAGACGTCACGATGTCACCGTTCGTATCCAATCGCCATGCGCCAGACGCGCTCGACATCGAACCAACAGCGAGAAGTTGTCCGCCATTGAAATTCAGCACTCCGGCAGTATCAAAATTCTCAATATCTTGTGCCAATCGAGAAATGGTGTTTGCTGTTGCAGGACCCTCCTCCACCGGTGTTCCTGCGTAGTAGGATGCATTCACAAAAACGATAATTGTTCCGGTAGTCCCAGAAAACGCCTCAGACGCATACCCAACGATTGGTCCCGGCTCTGTGGCACGCATCGCATATCCGGGAGTCGAAGACGTGGTAAGCGGATCACCAATACGAATTTCACCATTTTCTGTACTGACAAATGTCGGAACACGACCAGCAAGAGCAATCGGGTATGTTCCGGCTCGATTTTCTCCAGCAAGGAAACCTGGACGTGTAGAAACAATACCAGCGATTGTACGACTATATACTTCACCAGTCGAACGTTTCACCTGTTCATCTGCATCGCCAAACACCACCACTTCGCCAGATTGAAGCACATCAGAAGATGGGAACATTTCTGCGAAATCGTAAGATCCCGTTGCCCATCCCGAAGCATTTGTACGCATGAAACTGCCACCAAGCCCCGCAGAACCATCGAAATAGATATACGCTGATCCCTGCACTGCACCGCGATCCGATGGATAGAATTTTCCAGCAAGCGCCAAATCTCCAGATTGATTCACCGAAGCAACTTCAAGACCATCGTTATTTTTTATCGACAACTTGTATTCGTCTGCTGCGGTTACGGTGGTTTGCAACGCCATCGCACGTGTGGTTGCCACACCACTATTCCACACGGAGCCACGGAACTGCAAATCGGCAGAATTCACTGCGGTGTTTGAGATTGTCGCTGATGTGAGTGCGAGAATTGCAAGACTACCAGCCACTTTTGTTGCACTTCCGTCGGAAGAAAACACGTTCCCCGCATACCACTGCGGCTGAACCAACACCTTAATAACACCTGTGCCCGTAGAAAGTGATTCTAATGCGAACCCAACAATGCGCGCCGGCCCAAGCGCCTTCGTGCCATATCCGGCACTGACCGCCGACGTGGTAATTGGATCACCAATCGCGATCGCGCCTTCGTTCGCATTCACTTGCGCATCAATTTGTCCCACCATACCAACAAGCACATTTCCAGTTTCTCCGACACGGGGCAAATTTCCAATAAAGCCAGGATCAGAAGAGATGACGCCGAATGGATCTGTTTCACCGGCACCGCAACGTTTTACCGAAAGGGGACGTGTGCTATCAATACACACCATCTCGTATGACGTAAGTGTTGCATCGGTACTTGGGAAATATTCGGCATAGTCAGCTCCAGCAGAACTATACGCATTATCGGAAAGCACCGATCCATCCGTTTCGATCGCAAGAACAACCTGACCGTTCGAGCGAATCAACATGATGTCGTCGTTACTTCCAGCTTCCGATGTCTCAAGAAGCAACGCTTGACCACCAATCGACGTACCACCAGCGGCGTCGGTTTGGTTTGCGACATTCGTTTGCGTAATGTGTGCGGCAATCGAATTTCCTGTCACGGCGTTTGAAATACTCAAACCAACACCTGCAGCGCTCGAAGTGTCGAGCATCTGTAAATCAATGAGCTTTCCGGTGAATGTGCCGGCCCCTCCGTCATCTGCACGTTGAATCAATAAACCCGTCCCTGAGCTTAACGATCCCGCAACAATACTCGCCACCTCCGATGTCGTGCCAGCGGAAGTGATAATCACCGTATCTGTGCCAGTAGTGTCACCGAAACGCGCACTACCGTCTGCTTCAATCGTGTCAGAGAGATAAATATCACCTGCACCAGTCGCTACGTCAGGAGTATCCGGGGAGGAATCCGTATCAACCTGCAAACGAGATCCGGCGAAATATCCGGCATAATTCGTCGTGCCGCCAGATGCCTCACCGTAGACACCGTATCGTGTTGTTCCTGCGGCAGTATTTTGCCCGTGCAGAGTATACGAAGTCGTTATTGTTCCACCAGCATTCATCAATTGACCCATCACTGCATACGCATTTGAAATTGTCCCCGTTGTTGAAAATACCTCCCCATACACCCCACGAATATCCGAAGTTGTCGTAGAAGTAGCGTTTATGGCCCCAACTCCAACGACACCAGAAAGATACCCATTCACATCGAGTAAATTATTATTTGTAGAAGTCTGGAATGCAGCACCTTTTGCGCCAATTCCTTTTGTGACCGTGGTACTCGCTCCAGAAAAAGTTAGAATGCCATGCGACGATATGACTTCGTGAGCCGTAGTGCCGCCCCCCTCAATACCACTATAGGTCATAGAACCAAGTATCTGACTGATTTGTACCGCATTCAAATCTGACCCAGTCGTTGAAGAGACCGTACTACTTGAAAGTAAATTTATCGCGTTGCTGTCGGCAAGCAGCGGAACACTGCCGAGACCGGTATGTGAAAAATTCCCTCCGGAAAACTCAAACACGTCATTGCTACTGTAATTTATCCTCCCAGTGTCTGCATCACTAGCATACAAATCAATAGTTGCACTATTGGTTGCACCCGTTCCGATACGAACTATCTGATTTGAAGAATCAACGCTGAAAGGAGCGGTAAGCGTCGCACTGCCGACCGCAAAATTGTCACTTGTCGTAATATTCACAATGCCGCTTGCCGCGTCCAACG
>CAYHKX010000033.1:0-6504 GCA_964357305.1 uncultured Gammaproteobacteria bacterium
TGAAAACGAACACGCGCGACTCCGTTGCGTTGGAGTCGCGCGTGCGTACCGGAACAAGAACAAGAGACTACCTCGCACGATAGGTTTTCCGGTAATCCGCCACCTTCATAGCTGCATCGCCCCGTGAGAAGCTCTTCGGATCCGCGGCATGATCCGTTGGTAGGAAATCGGAGCCGGAAACCTGACCACGAGCGACGACGTGGACGAGGTCCGCGGAGAATTCGGATCCGATCACGAACCACTTCCGAGCCTGAGCTTCCGTCATCCGCAGGGAGATCAACCGATACGGCCCGCCGAGAACCGTCCGGAGACGGAACGGCGGTTCGTCGACACCCTTACGAACCACGATGAGCTGAACCTCGGTGAGCTCGAGAATGGTGAGATGAGGAACGATGACACACGTCACGACGCTAAGTGCCGTTCTCATGTGGGCTCCTGGGAGGAGTTGGGGCCAGAACAGGCCCCGGTGGGCGTTGTGTCCGGAATGGACGCGTCACAATAGCACAATAACAGAAAAAATGAAAGACGCTACCAAATCTTCCACCAAGGCTTACTCACAGCCGCCTCAGACTCATCCGACGTCCGACCAACGACGTCCGACGTCCGCACCTCGCGCACCCACCCATCAATACGGCGCATTTCGTTTTCCACGGTTTTCCCTTCGTATTCACCGCTATGCATGTGGCTGTCGCCGTAGGATGGCTTTTTTTGGTCCAGGTGAAGATTGAAAGAAACTTCCCCATTCTTTTCGGCCACATACAGGTGAAACCGTGGGTAATGCTCAGACGTCAGTCGCAACACAAAGCTCTCATCCCCAGTATTTGGGTCCGTGAATGCCGAATATCCCGCCCGTCGCAACACCTCAAGCGGATTATGCATGCCCGATTTGTCGTAAAACACTTTCATGACAGAAGTGTAGCAAAAAAGAACCGCAATCGCGATCCTTTCATGGTCGGGCCGGCGGGATTTGAACCCACGACCTCGTCGTCCCGAACGACGCGCGCTACCAACTGCGCTACGGCCCGATGCTCGCATACCCGACAGACTATGCTCGACGGGCTAAACCCGTCAGCGCGTCGTCTGTCGGCCGCTCGCTTCGCCTCGCATACGCTCGGCGGACCTGAAACTGAATCGAATCGGACAATGTTATGAGGTGTTCTGTGGCGGAAGGGGAGAGATTCGAACTCTCGATACCTTGCGGTATACACGCGTTCCAGGCGTGCGCACTAGGCCACTATGCGACCCTTCCCTATTAAACTTGCCCCGGAAGGATAACGGAGTTTCTTCATTCTGGAAAGAGCATATCCTTGCCCAAAAGGACGATCCGTGCTATATTTTTGCTGCTTTTGATACGTCTTCTGAGATGTGTCTGTCTCATCGATTCCTCGATGATTGACCGGATTTCTGTCCGCCCCTGCGGTGAAACGAGAAATCAAGCACTCTATTCAAGAGAACAAGCTGATTTCCCTCGTTTCCGAAGAAATCCTTCTCCGTTCTCGCTGACAATATACACATGTCTCACGACATCACTGCCGCTTCACACGGCTTTTCTGGCCTTGGCATTGTGCCAACGCTTCTCGACATTCTCGCGAAGCACCAGTACTCCACACCAACCCCTATTCAGCACCAGTCGATCCCGACAGCGTTGAAGGGTTCGGACATCATTGGCATCGCGCAAACTGGTACCGGAAAAACGCTTGCATTCGGCATTCCAATGATTCAACGCCTCGCCCAATTTAAGGGCCGTGGCTTGGTCATTCTCCCAACGCGAGAGCTCGCACTGCAGGTTGAGGAAAACCTCCGAAAAATTGGTGGCGGTATTGGTATGCGCACCGTCGTCTTGATTGGTGGTGCATCCATGCACCTTCAAAAGCAGAACCTTCAAAAGAACCCACACGTCATCATTGCGACCCCTGGCCGCTTGATCGACCACCTGGAACAAAAAACCATCAAGTTGAACGATGTGAAAATTCTCGTTCTGGACGAAGCAGACCGTATGCTCGACATGGGCTTTGCACCACAAATTGCAAAAATTCTCGCAACCGTGCCAAAGGAACGCCAGACCATGCTCTTCTCCGCAACGATGCCGCTGGAAATTGTTCGCATTGCGAATACTGCGATGCGTGAACCAGTACGTGTAGAAGTTGCACCACAAGGCACGCTTGCAGAACGCGTTGAGCAAGAACTATTCTTTGTTTCAAAAATGGACAAGGAGCGCTTGCTTGAACAATGTCTCACAGAGACGGAAGGTACGGTACTTGTCTTTTCTCGCACAAAGCACGGCGCAAAGAAAATTGCGCGTGCCGTTCGTGACATGGGTCACACAGCTGATGAACTCCACGCAAACCGCTCACTTGCACAACGTAAGGCTGCACTCGAAGGCTTCAAAACTGGAAAGTATCGCGTTCTTGTCGCAACAGATATTGCTGCACGCGGCATTGACGTGAAGGGTATCGCTCTCGTGATCAACTACGATCTTCCAGACAATCCAGACGACTACGTGCACCGCATTGGTCGTACCGGTCGTGCAGGAATGACTGGTAAGGCGGTGTCCTTTGCAACGCCAGATCAGCGTGGCGACGTCAAAGGCATTGAGCGTTTGATTCGCACCATGATCCCATTGAAACAAACGCCAAAAAATCTTCCAGCACCTCGTCGCCTTCCGCCAATGGAACGCGATGCAGATCCGCGCGATAAGTTTCGTACCGGTGGAGGAAAGACGTACGGGGCAAAGTCAGCATATGGCTCACGTACACCGTACAAGAATCCTGGCGAAAAATTCTATACAAATACCGCACCAACCGCAGCGCCTTCGGCAAAGCCAACGTATGCCCCACGTGCGTCGCGCCCATACAGCCGACCACGCCCAACGTCTGCTGCGCCATCTGCCCCATCCGCACCACAGTCATCCGCTGGATCGAACGCATTCGCCTTCGCACCACGCAAATTTAAGAAGTAAAAAAAGAAGCCCACACGGGCTTCTTTTCATTGACAGTTGGTTTTATTTCGCTGCCGCAATGGCATCGTCGATGATCTTCTTCATGCTGGTGAATGGCACTGCGCCAGACACAAGTGTTCCATTAATGAACGTTGCTGGAGTGCCATTGACACCAGCCGTCCTTCCAGACGCCGCATCTGCATCCACTGCCGAGGTATCACCGGCACTGTAACACTTCTCATATTCTGAAATATTCAACCCGATTGCTTTTGCTGTTGCGGACATGAATGTTTCTGCGACGTCTAGGCTTCCGGAAAGCTTGGCCTGTTCATTAAACATTGCATCAGCAAACTCCCAAAACTTTCCTTGCGCTGCTGCGCACTCACTCGCGATTGCCGATGGCTCAGCATTTGCGTGGAACGAGAGTGGGAAATGACGGTACACCCACGCAACGTCATCACCATATTCTTCCATCACCTGCTCCATGGTTGGGTGGTGCTTACTGCAATACGGACATTGAAAATCACTGTACTCCACGAGAACAACTTTCGCTTTCGAAATATCGCCTCGGATATGATCACCGTCTGTGACCGCCTCAAGCTTTCCCGCAACTGCTGGAGGAGTATTTGTATTTGCTGCAGCCACTGCGGTTGGCGCCGTCACTGCCGCTTTCGCAATATCTGATCCGCTTGAAAGGCCCATGAAGTTATTCATGAGCAAAATCATCACCATACCACTCACTAAACCAAAAGAAAACATGGTTCTCGGATTTCCGTCCAGAAATCCTGGCGTCGACTGGTTTACCGTCGATCCTGGCATCTCGTTCATTTCATCAGACATACGTAGAAATTACCGTTCGCTTGAATTTTAGCAGTTTAGGCTTTTTTTGACCGTTTTGTTATCCACACAACAATTCCGAGGCCGAAGAGGAACAGTGCGAACGAAAAATATTGTCCCGGCGTGAGGCCGAAATACCGCACATCAATCGCGCGAAGGAAATCGAGAAAAAATCGCACAATGCCATACCAAATACTGAATACCGCCAGATACGTTCCGATTGGTCGTTCCTTCCGTGAAAGCCACAACATCACCATCGCGAGAATGAACCCGTTGATCGATAAATACAGGCCAAGATCGTGCCGTATTACCCCGTCAGGATATTGCACGCCGAGCACGAAATCTGTCGCCGTTCCAGGATGATCATGAATAAGAAAACACCCGATACGTCCGATCCATTTTCCAAACGGCAGTCCAAACGCCACAATGTCTGCATATCGCCACACATCGATGTGGTGACGACGCAACCGCCACACCGCCACGATCGCGCCGAGAATGAATCCGCCGTACACGGACAGTCCACCGTTCCAGATTTCGAAGATTTCAAGAGGGTGTGCCGCGTAATGTGCAGGATCGTAGAACAACACATGACCGAGCCGACCGCCGACCATGCCCGCAACGATCATCCAGAGCACGAGGTCCCAAATGATGTCTGGATTGTCACCGCGACGCTTCGCAAGTCGCGCCGCCATGAAACCCGCAAGCAAAAATCCAAGCGCAACGAAGATTCCCCAGACATGGATCGAGAAGGGGCCGAGGGGAAATGCGGTGAAAGAAAGGTACGGAATCATAGTGCCCCAAGCACAACAAGCGCGCGTCTCAACTCCCCAATAGCGCTCTTGGCCTCTGCGATCTTTAATTCAGCTCCCGCTTCGTGCACAATCCTGTTGCGCACCGACCGCGCCCAGAACGTCTTTTTGAGATCTTTATACTTCCGACTTGCAAACTTCAATCGCTCCCCCGTCGTCGTTCCGGGAAACGCTTTCACCTTGAGTGCGAGATCGAGCACCGCATCTGCCTGAATTACGGCGAGTCGATAGCTCATTGCATCACCACGCTTCATGAGCGCCTCGACATCCGCCCAATGCTTGGCGACATTTTCACGCTCTGCACCAAACCTCCATTTGCGTAGCGTCCGCCGCATCCACACAAGTATTACCACAACCACAACAAAACCGACGAGCCCGATTGCGACGTACCGCAGCAGGTCAAAGCTAAGCCTTGTCGAATACGATTGCAAGATATCGAGCATATTTGTACATGCAAACATCACCAAAGCTACACTGTATTGAATGTTAAAGCTAAGCTTTAACATTCAATACCTCGAACGCTGCAGCAACGCGCAGCACCTTATTGTCGTCAAAGTTCTTTCCAAGAATCTGCAACCCAACTGGCAACCCATGCGCTTCACCACACGGAACGGAAATGCCTGGCATTCCGGTGATATTTGCAGAAACGGTAAAAATATCGGCCAAGTACATCGCAACAGGATCATCCATCTTCTCGCCAATATTCCAAGCAACAACCGGAGATGTCGGCCCGACAATCACATCAAGTCCATTCAGTGCCGCATCAAACTCCATTTTCATGGCAGCACGTACCGCAATCGCTTTCTTATAAAACGCGTCGTAATACCCCGCAGAAAGAATGAATGTTCCCAGCATAATGCGTCGCTTTGACTCTGGTCCGAGCCCCACACCACGCGCCGCACGATAGCTCTCTTCTAGCGCCCCCTCACCCCGCGTGCCGTAGCGCATGCCATCAAACCGCGCCAAATTACTACTTGCCTCCGCTGGCTGAATAATATAGAAGGCGGGCAATGCGTATGGCGCAAGCGGTAAAGTAATGTCGACGATTTCTGCCCCACCACTACGCAATGCCTCAATCGCTTCCCGAACACGCGCTGCAACGTCGTCATCCATGCCGTCGATAAAATACTCTTTCGGGATACCAATACGAACACCGGACAAACTTCGATTCGATATTCCGGAAATATCCTTCAGCTCAACCGATGTGGCATCGTGAAAATCACGACCCTCAATGACCGCAAGCACAAGCGCGACATCGTCCACAGTTGATGCAAGCGGCCCAATTTGATCCAAACTCGAACCATCAGCGATCAATCCGTATCGCGAAACACGGCCGTACGTTGGCTTCATTCCCACCACGCCACAGAGCGATGCCGGCTGACGAATAGAGCCGCCGGTATCAGATCCGATCGCCGCGGGAACCATTCCTGCAGCTACTGCTGCAGCCGATCCTCCTGATGTACCGCCGGGAACTTTCGTGAGATCGCGCGGATTCTTCGTCACGTGATATGCCGAGGATTCCGTCGACGATCCAAACGCAAACTCATCCATGTTCGTTCTTCCGATGATGACCGCACCTGCAGCAATCAGACGATCCACAATCGTTGCAGTGTACGTCGCACGATATTCAGCGAGCATCTTTGACCCCGCGCTCGCAATGTGTCCTGCGTAAAGAATATTGTCTTTAATCGCGATTGGCACACCAGCGAGAGGAAGAGTTGTCTCCCCCGAGTGCACACGTGCGTCAACAGCTTTTGCTGCAGCGCGCGCATCGTCGGTAAATACTTCCAAGAATGCACCAATTTCGGCATCCTTCTTTGCAATTCGACTGAGAGACTCCTCCACGATTGCAGATGCCGAAATCGTTCCGGAGTTCACTGCGTCGCGAATGGATTTCACCGTCCAGTTGATCATAATTTA
>CAYHKX010000034.1:0-6495 GCA_964357305.1 uncultured Gammaproteobacteria bacterium
GAAGAGCTCTACCCTGTTCTTGCAGAACACATTGGCCTGAAAACGAATTCCTTCGCATCGTGCTATCGCGATCAGACTCCTTCTCCAATAATCCAGCGATCGTATGAAGAAGGATTGGCGCTTGGCGTTTCTGCAACACCAACGATTTTCATCAACGGCACGCGGTACACCGGAGCCCTAGACAGCGGTACACTCAAGGCGATGATCCGACAAATTCTCGCACAATAACATGAAATACGCATTCTCTCTCCTTATTGCCCTCACCTTCGTGGTTTTGCCGACGCAAGTTTTCGCAAAAATCACTGATATTCAGATTGAAATGGAAGAGGAAGCAAAGAATTCGTGTGCTCCAGGCTCGGAGTCCTGTAGCTGTACCGGAGAAACACAATCATTTGGCCCAACACCAAAATCAACTGCGGAAGAATGTGACGCCTGGTGTGCGGATATGGGTGCAACGAGCTATGCACTCACATGCACGTACGGCAACGGGGTCGCAAACCAACCGGTAGCACAAGGAAACGTCGGAGATACGGGTACCGGAACCAACCTCACCGACGCTCCAGAAGAGGCCGATGCGGACTACATCGTCCCAACACTTCTTGTTCCAATCCCAGGTTTTACCAATGCATCAAACCAAAATAATAATTTTTCGACTCCTACCCTATCGTCGGACGGATCACAAACGAGCGTGAATTTTATTGCAGAGTACATCAACGCGGTGTACGGCTGGATTCTTGGTGCCGCGGCACTCGTCGCCGTCGTCATGATGATGATTGGCGGACTGCAATATGTCCTTTCGCGCGGCAAACCAAAATATATCGAGAAAGCAAAGACGCGCATCACCAATGCGATCACCGGAATAGTTCTGCTCCTTGCGGCATACAACATTGCGTTTCTCATCGATCCCCGCCTCACCGACCTCCAGGAAATTGGCATAAAGAACGTGGAGGGTATTGAGTATTTTCCACCAGACGGCGAAGATACCAATGTGACTCCGAATTTGGCACTCACCGGAAACGTTGTGCCGATCAGTGGCGACTATATTGCTGCCGGATGCAAAGAGGGCTGCGCGATAGACGCCGAAACACTCACCGCATTGCAAACCGCCGCAACCGAATTCCATGCCGCAACCGGAAAAAACGTCGTTATTGCATCTGCGACACGAAGTCTTGGAAAACAGGCCTCACTGTTTCATAGCAATTGTTTGCTTACCGGTGGAGTCTGTTCTACTGACACATGCAATGCATCTTCTGGCGTGGTCACGAAATCTGGGTCAAAATGGGTTCTGACCGGATCCTACGCAGGCCAAACGAGTGGAGCGGCAATCGTGGCCGCGCTATCAGACCCCGCGAACGCGGCGTACGGCAACTGTCCGCACACTTCCGGTATCGCATTGGATGCATGGTGCGATGACGGTGGGAGTGAATATCGTCATGATCCTGTGTGCCAAGCGCAGCTGATTACCGCGATGATCGATGCGGGATTCTGTCGACTTTCTAGCGAAGTGTGGCATTTTGAACTTGACACAAAAAGTGTGTCTACCGCGTGCTCCACATCGAATAGCTCGATATCCTATACAAAGAAAGGCGGGGGGAAAGTCGCACCAACCGCAGACTGTACGAAGTGGAATTTTGAACTCCACACGTGCGCAATAGAGAAACAATAACAGGAAGATTTGGTATGTTTCTCTGCACTCATTGTGACGCACAATCGTTAAAATGGGCTGGCCGCTGTACGGAGTGTGGCCAGTGGGGGACGTTGGTGGAAGAAGATGGAAATCGGACGTCGGACGTCGGACGTCGTGGAAAGGTAGCAAATGTAAAAGCGGCGGTGATGTTAGATTTAGCAAGCGCGTCATCAACGAATCTTGTTCGCCAGCTCACGGGAATTTCTGAGCTTGACCGCGTGCTTGGTGGCGGGCTCGTACCGGGATCGGTGACGTTGCTTGCGGGAGAACCAGGTATTGGAAAGTCGACGCTCGTCGCACAGCTTGCGAGTTCCTACTGCCTAGTTCCTACTGCCTCGAACCCAAAAAAATCCTACTACGCGTCTGGTGAAGAATCTGAAGGGCAAGTTCGGTTACGATTTGAGCGACTCGGCCTTGATCCAACATCCGTCATGTTCTCGAACGCAACGGAGACAGGATCGATCATCGCTGCTGCGGAAAAAATCATGCCAAGCATCGTGATTGTGGACTCAATCCAGACCATGATGACAGACGGCGCAGATTCGTTTCCTGGAACGCCGACAGCAGTACGCGCGGCAACCGCTGAACTTATCGGCTACGCCAAATCATCGAACGTTCCCGTGCTCATCATCGGCCAGGTCACGAAGGACGGCGTCGTTGCGGGACCGAAGACTCTTGAGCACCTTGTTGATACCGTCCTCACGCTTGAAGGCGATCCTGTCGGGGCCTATCGCCTCTTGCGCGCAAGCAAGCATCGTTTTGGCAGCGTTGAGGAGGTTGGTGTGTTTGCAATGAGCGAAAAAGGTATGACGCCCGTGGAGAATCCTTCCGCAATGTTCCTTCAAGAACGTGTGGTTGTCCCAGGATCCGTGGTGACGTGCATTATGGAGGGCAATCGCCCATTTCTCGTCGAAATTCAAGCGCTCGTGGACAAGAGCTTCTTTCCGAATCCGGTTCGTCGCACAAGTGGGTACGATGCTGGAAGACTGCAAATGCTCCTCGCGATTCTCAGTAAACGCGCTGGGGTTCGCATGTACGATCAAGATGTCTACGTGAACGTCGTCGGCGGTATGAAGCTCAGTGAACCGTCGGCCGATCTTGCGGTTGCTGCCGCAATTCTCTCTGCAATTTCCGGCACGACCGTTTCCAAAGAAACACTGATCATCGGCGAACTCGGCCTCGGCGGCGAGGTGCGCACTGTCCCATTTCTCGATCGACGAAAAAAAGAAGCGGAACGACTAGGCTTTTCCACCGTACTCGGACCCGGAACGGTAAAGAATGTTCAAGAGTTCGCAAAAACGACCTAATCCAGGTCGTTTTTGATTCATTCGTTACGCCATTCGTGCCCAACGCTCGAGCCGCGAGACGCGATGATCGAGTCGATCGATCTGTGGATGAATTCCGTTATTGATGACGTCAATGATTTCATCGCGCACCCCATGCAGTTCCTTGTGGATTTTTGCGGTCACCTCATCGATAATCTCGTTACGAAATACGACAAACTTCTGCTCGAGCTTCTGTTCGAGCTTCTGTTCGAGTTTTTCCTCAATCCTGACCTCTTGCTCCGCAAACATCTCTCGTAACACCTGAATATCGTTTGCATCCAACATATGTCTTGATGCTACACGAACCTCCGCCGCCTCCCCTAGCGTGCGTGTCGCGGGAATGAATCAGAGAACCCTGGAGATACTTCGATCCTACCACAGTCGATACCCCTTCGCTACGCACAGGATGATTGAGAATTATTCAAAATGCACCGCGTCAACGTATTCGAGGAGGCGAGATTTGAGCGGTGGGTATAACGACAAATCAGGGCTTTCGTCCAGAAGTTCTTTCGCAAAATCCTTCGCCGAGCCCATGAGATCAATATCGTGCATCGTGCCGAGTTTGAATTGATCAAAACCGGATTGTTCGGTGCCGAAGATGTTTCCTGCACCGCGAAGTTGTAAATCTTTTTCTGCAAGGTCGAATCCGTCTTGGCTTTCCACAACCGCCTGCAAACGCATACGCGCAACCTCGCCGAGCATGCCGGTTGGATGCAAGAAACAATGACTCTGGTGTGCACCGCGACCCACACGGCCACGGAGCTGATGAAGCTGCGCTAAGCCAAAACGCTCTGCACCCTCAATGTACATCACGGTCGCATTTGGTACATCAACGCCAACTTCAACCACTGTTGTTGAAATCAACATGTCCGCCTCGCCCGTGGCAAACGCGCGCATGACGTCATCCTTCTCCTTGGTTTTCATGCGTCCGTGCAGCATGAGTACACGATATTGCTTAAACGGACCGGTCACGAATTCTCTGTGCACATCGTACACAGAATTCGCACCAAGCGCGTCCGATTCCTCAATTAACGGACATACAACAAAAATTTGACGTCCAGCAACCATCTGCTCGCGCATACGGTCATACATCGACTCTTCCCTGCCCGGTTCCACAATGGTGGTCTGAATCGGCTTTCGGCCTGCTGGGTATTCATCCAAAATTGAGCGATCAAGATCGCCGTACAGCACCAGCGCAAGGGAGCGCGGAATTGGCGTCGCGGTCATGGAAAGCAGGTGCGGCACGCCATCCTGTTCGTCGCGCTTATCTTTCAACGCCTGACGCTGGCGCACACCAAAGCGATGCTGCTCGTCGACCACAATCAACCCCAGGCGATCGAAGAGCACGTCCTGAGTAAGCAGTGCATGCGTACCCACAACGAGTTGCGCGGCGCCATTCCGCAGCGCAGCAAGCAACTGTGCCTTTGTAACCTCTTTTCCGCCAACACGGCGCTTCGTACGCGTGTACAGCGCAATGGTCAATTGATCACCGAACAATTTCTGCAATGTCTGTGCATGCTGCTCGGCAAGAATTTCTGTTGGCGCAAGCATCGACGTCTGCCAGCCATCTTGCGCTGCATTCAATGCAACGATTGCTGCAACCACGGTCTTTCCGCTTCCCACATCGCCTTCAAGTAACCGGTTCATTGGCTCTGGACGGTTCATATCCTTGATAATCGCCCAAATCGCCTTCTTCTGCGCATGAGTAAGCTCGAACGGCAATTTCTTCACTGTTGTTTTCACCACGTCCTCAAAAAATGGCACCTTCGGGGCACGTTGTTGCTTTAGCTCTCGTCGACTCTTTGCCGCAAGAAGCTGATGGAGGAAAAACTCATCGAACTTTAAGCGGCGAAGCGCGATGTCTTTTGCCTCTTCCGACCGTGGAAAATGCATTTCCGTAATCGCCTCGGGAAGACAAATTAAATCGACTTCGCTCAGCACACGGCCCGGCATCCAGTCTTCAACATCCTTCACTGTGGCAAGCGCCGCCTCTGCAACCTTGCGTCGAAGTTTTTGGGTGAGTGCACCGGTGAGGCGATAGATTGGAACAATTCGGCCGGTGTGTTTTGTGACATCAGCCTTACCGAGCACTTCATACACCGGGTTCACCAACGAAAGACCATAACGATCATCGACTTTCCCGGCTAACGAAACAACCTGCCCCGGCTTTATGACCTTCGTCAGAAACCCTTGATGAAACCATACTGCCTTGATTGTTCCTGTGCTGTCCCGCACAAGGGCCTCCGTAATCATCATGCGCATGGCTTTTTGGCTCTTGCGATTCTCGATCACGGTAATAGTCCCCTGTACCGTCACCTTCGCACCAGGTTTCGCATCCATGATCGGTATGGCATTCGATAAATCGTCATACCGAAACGGAAAATCAAAAAGCGCATCCCGCAGTGAAGATACGCCAATGCGAACAAAATCTTTTGCTTTTGCGGCGCCAATGCCCGCAATACTCCCAACAGAATCGGTAAGGCGGAATCCCATAGCTTCAACGGAGTCTAACAGAAGCGCAGAAAAAATACAACGTTCCCAATGTCCTCGAGTGTGAAGTGCTATACTTCCAATATGACAACTGAGAATGAACCACAAGAAGCGCAAACGCTTGGGGAGACGATTGACGCAGGAATCCCAATCATGAGTTGGGAATCCTGGGAATTTCCCATGGTTGAGCGTTCAAAGCGTTGGTACATCGTTGCGTCCTGCGCGGGGCTCTTTCTGATTTTGTACGCGGTCTTTACCGCAAACTTTATCTTCGGCGTAATCGTCCTCATGTTCGCCCTCATCACGCTGATTCAGGACCTGAAAAAACCACACCGCGTTCCTGTACACATCACATCCAAAGGACTGGTGTTTGGCGATCAATTCTTCGGCTTTGACGAAATTCGTGATTTTTCGTTGACGTATGATCCGCCAATCATCAATACACTCTACGTATCATTCCACGGTCGGTTTCAGCCAATGCTCTCCATTGGCCTTGAGGAATTAAACCCAAATGAGGTGCGAAAGACACTTCTTCCGTTTGCCTTCGAAAACCTTGAACGTGAAGGTGAAAGTTTGACAGATGTGCTCCGCCGCGTGTATAAAATGTGAGTATTTTTGAAAGTTTTTAGAAGATTTCCAGGGATTGAATGAGAACAAAATGTATTAAGTTCGCTTAGTACTAGGAGTTTCAAGACGCGGAGCGAGGCGTACTTCATTGGTACGACGAGCGAGCGTCGCGGGAACGACGACGTAATAAGCGAACTTGGATACATTTTGTGCACCCGTAGCTCAGTTGGATAGAGCATCAGATTGCGGATCTGAGGGTCGTACGTTCGAGTCGTGCCGGGTGCACCAAAAAATACCATGCATGTTGCATGGTATTTTTTGTATGCCACGTACCAGAAGAATCCACACATTGCCAGACGCTCAAATTTGCGATAATCTACTCCCGTTCCCCATATTTGGAGAGGTGGCCGAGTGGCTTAAGGCACA
>CAYHKX010000035.1:0-6464 GCA_964357305.1 uncultured Gammaproteobacteria bacterium
TTAATTTTACCTTTGAGATTGGATATTGATAATGATGTTTCTGATAATGATCCTTTGGAAATTTGAGCGAGAAGGTTTTCTCTGCGCCTTCTGCAAGGCCAAGAATTTGTTCGACGAATCCGTCGATGTAGTATGACTCGTTGGTGTAGACGCCGTGATTCTGGCTCTCTCCGCCTTCGAGAACAACACCACCCTTCTTCATGGTGAGATTTACCACGGCTTTGTCCCCCTTTTTGAGTGTGTGGCCGGCCAAGGCGCGAATTTCCTTGGTTTGCATGCGTGCAATATCGGCTTTCGCTTGATCAATAAGGTCTTGTGTTGGCTCAGTTGGTTGTTTTTCCACCGTCAGTTTCGTGTAGTCCGCGAGTGTACGGATTTTCGGCATGAGCGCGACCTCGGCACTATAGATAAGGTCTTCGCCCGGCACCATGACGTCCATACTGAAATGTGGCTGACCCACAGCATTCAAATCTTCGTCGATCATTGCGGATGCGAAAGATACGCGAATAAGGTCTTCCGCGGCCTCTTCAAGGATTTTCATTTCGCCAACGCGCTGTTTTACGACGTCATATGGTGCTACACCTGGGCGAAATCCCGGGATATTCACCACCGCAGAGAGGTGCTTTGCGGCCTCAATCATGGCTTCGGCAACTTTTGCTTTTGGTACCGTTACGGTAATTTTTACAAGGTTTTCACGGACGGTTTCGAGAACGTGGACCATAGGGAGGGAAATCAAGTGCGAGCAGTATAGCGTTATGGAGGAAAAGGTCAATAATATGGCCAATATTTGCCAAAAAGGTGCATATTTTCTTGCCGTAGCGCTGTAAAAATAGTATACTGGGCTTTGTGTGAGCAGTACTCTTTCTCGATTTTTCGTGCGTTTTGGCCTGGGCGTGGTGCGGTTACTCGTGTGGACAAAGGCCATGATGTTTCGATCTGCGCGGCTTCTCGCCGTGATATTTCGGCCGATCATCAGACTTATGATGTCGGTCATTTTTGTTCCGGTGTATCGTGTGTTGTTTGCGTCACGTCGACACATGATGCACTGGTATCGACCGGCCAAAAATCGCGTCATGTTTTTTTTGACGAATCGTGCGGTTATGCATGTAGTGATGGTTGGAGTGGCGTTGGGAACTGCGGCGATTAACCTTGGTATGGATAGCGTACGTGCCGAGACTTTGGATGCATTTAATAAAAGTCTTGCGTACGCGGTGATTACACAGGAAGAATCACCGGTTATTGAAGAGTTTGCGGATGCGGATCCCCTTGCACTGCGTGGTGATGCGTCAAATTACCTTTCCTCTGCGTCGCTTAGTGCGCCACTCGGTGCGATTGATGGTCAAACGACGGTGCTCTCAAGCACCGCGTCGTTTGCGGGCGGTGGGGCGCTTGCGGTACCAGCGATCGCTGATGCGAGCGCGAGTGTTGCACCGCGAGAAAGCGTTGAGACGTATATGGTCGCTCAGGGTGACACGATTTCTACGATTGCGGCGCAGTTTGGTCTTTCAGTAAATACGATTCTTTGGGCGAACAATCTTTCGGTGCGAAGCGTGTTGAAATTGGGGCAATCAATCACCATTCTGCCCTCCTCTGGTGTGCTTCATACGGTGAAGAGTGGTGATACGCTCATCAAAATTGCGAGTACCTACAATGCGGAGTCGACAAACATTCTTGCTGCGAATTCGCTCGAAGATTCGAGTGCGATCACCGTTGGACAGAAACTTATGATTCCTGGCGGCACACCGCCGGCAGTTGTTGCAGCGAAACCAACCGTATCAAGCATTCGTAACGTCTTTGTTCCAACGCCAAGCACGACCGGGACCGGCCTCGCAAGCGGCACGTCGCGGATGGTGTGGCCGAGCGACGGCCATTATGTTGTGCGTGGGTTGAGCTGGTACCACACGGGTGTTGATATTGATTGTAACGGTCAGGCAAATGGCACATCGACGAATGACAACTACGCCGCGGCGGATGGGGTGGTGGCGTTCGCTGGTCCGCGGTTTGTAGGATTGCGTGGCGGTTACGGGAATTTGGTGATTATCGATCATGGAAATGGGCTCTCTACGCGATACGGCCATAACTATTCACTCTATGTGACGACGGGACAGGTAGTGACAGCGGGAACCCCAATCGGCCGTTGTGGATCAACAGGGAATTCGACAGGAACCCATTTACACTTTGAGGTGATCAACAGTGCGGGGAAATACTTGAATCCATTAGAATACATTCGTTAAGTTGTGAGGACGCGGTATTGAAGTGCTTCGGCAAGATGATCCGCGGTAATCGCTTCGGATTCCGAAAGATCCGCTATGGTCCGTGCAACTTTTAGGATTCTTCCGTACGATCGCGCTGAGAGTCGCAAACGATCCATTGCGGACTTCATGAGCGTGAGGCCGTCTGTTGAGAGTGCGCAGTAGCGCTGGAGTGTTGCGGTGCGGATCTCTGCGTTCGTAAAGACACGAAGACTGGTGTATCGAGACGCGGTAAGTGCGCGAACGCGCGTAACGCGTTCGCGTATGTGCGCCGAGGATTCTCCGTGAGCCGTGGAATTCAGTTCGTCGAACGCCACGCGTGGAACATCGACACGGAGATCGATGCGATCAAGGAGTGGCCCAGAGATTTTTTGTTGATATTTCAGAATGGCATTTGGCGTACAGGTGCACGCAATACCGGGATCGCTTACAAAGCCGCACGGACATGGATTCATGGATGCAACAAGGATAAATCGAGCCGGAAACGTCACGCTTCCTGCAGCGCGAGACACAGTGACGAGGCCGTCCTCCAACGGTTGACGAAGATTCTCGAGCACCGCGCGTGAGAATTCGGGGAATTCATCCAGAAATAATACGCCGCGATGCGCAAGGGAGATTTCTCCGGGCTTTGGTTGCGTACCGCCGCCGACGAGTGCGGTACCGCTCGTGGTGTGATGGGGTGCGCGAAACGGCCGAGTCGCGATGTGCCCATTGCGTGAAAGGAGGCCAGCAACAGAGTGGATTGCGGTCACCTCAAGAGATTCATCCGCGGTTGGTGGCGGAAGAATGCCTGGGAATGCCCGAGCAAGCATTGTCTTCCCGCTTCCTGGTGGTCCAGAGAGCAGGATATTGTGTCCGCCTGCTGCAGCGATTTCAAGCGCACGTTTTGCCTGAAGCTGACCTGCGACGAGCCCAAAATCATCGCCGAACGTGTCGATTGGTGTATATGCGAGTGGTTCCGGTCGTGCGGCATCGATTAACGAGCCAGAGTTGAGTGTTTCAACGCAATGTTTGAGTGATGAGAATGTAAACACCGATAGTGCATGAACAAGCTGTGCTTCTGTGGTGTTGTCTTCGGGGACGAGAATACCCCGATACCCCTCGCGCTTTGTCATGGATGCTGCAAGAAGTGTGCCACGGATTGGCCTCATTCCGCCGTCTAGGCTAAGCTCGCCAAGTACAACAACGCGCTCCAACGTTTCTGGCCGTATAAGGGTTCCTTGGGCGCCGAGAATCGCGAGCGCAATAGCGAGATCGTATGCCGGTCCCTGTTTTCTCGTGTCTGCTGGTGCGAGATTCACAATGACGTTGGTACGTGGAAACGAAAAACCCGCATTCTTCATTGCGGCACGAACGCGCTCCTTTGCTTCGGAAACTGCGGCATCTGGAAGGCCGACGATATGAAATCGTGGCAAACCAGAAGAAATGTCTGCTTCAACAGTAACGGGGGTAACGGAAAGACCAAATAACGCTGCGGAACACACATGAAACGATGCCATACTGCAAAGCGGGGAGCTTTGATTTAGGCGCGTTGCTGATGGGGATTGTTTGTATAGTACACTACAATCATGATTGCGCCGAGCACAATGATGACATCAGCGAGATTTATCACGGATGTTTTGAAAAACATAAGGTAATCCGTGGTGAATCCGTTGATCACGCGGTCGATGAAGTTGTCGACGGCACCAATGATGACGGCGATAATTCCGAGTACCACGCGCGGTTGCGTGGGAGAGAGCGATCGTGCCTGGTGTATAAGACCGAGGATAATCATGATGGTGACCGGTGCGATGACCCAGAATGGAATTGGGAGATCAAAGGTAATGCCGGGGTTCTTGTGCAGGACGAGTGCGAGTATCGGTGAAAGCGTGGGGTCGTTCTCTGATGGAAAGCTAATGATTGCGAAATATTTCAATACGCTGTCGAGCATCGCGACAGCGAAGAGGATTCCGATAATGAGCGCACGATGTTTCATAAACACACATCGAGCCAAGCGGCTCGATGCATGATATCAGGACTACATTTCTTGCGTGAGTGTTTTTTTACATGCAACGCAGGAGGTTGATGTTGGACGAACGCGCAGGCGTGCTTCATCAATGTCTTGTTTGCAGTATTTACAGACGCCGTACGTCCTATTCTCTATCGCTTTGAGTGCAGAATGGATATCGCGCACTGCGGTAGAAAGTTCATTCTCCAACGAAAGATTGTCGCCGATTTCTGCAGCTTTTTCTGCGCTCTCGTCCTCTTTGTCGCCGTTGGTGGTGTAATCCGCGTCAAAGGCATCGCCCTTTGCGATTTGTGGTGAAACACGTTCCAGCTCACCGGTGAGCTTTGTGAGTTCGGCACGGAGGGTTTCCTCAAATTCTTTTAAGAGCGCTGCTTTCATATTGGAGGGTTGATGTTCAATCCACGATAGAGAAGAAGTGTAAAAATAGCAAGAGGGCGTCCAGCGGGCTTGATTCAATGCAGATGCACAGAGTGTATTCCCGGGTTCGCCCGCTTGAGAGTCGGTAATTGAGAATCGGTCTCGTGGGGGCGTTGGGCGTTTCAGACCAGAAAAAGTGATCAGAAATGCTCAACACCGCACGGACGTCATGCAACAACGTTCTCTTGTATGACCTGCCCTACCGGCACAGGGGCTGGCGTGGATGCGGTGTACATACCAGTCACACCACGTGCGCCCTCATGCTTCATTGTGCTCGTACAGCAGTGAGGTGTTCCCCGAAGCAATTGTGGGGGCTTCGGAAAACTTCCCCTTCGTCAAAAAAGGGATTGTAGAAAGAACTGGTTCTAGTATACGGCCGATGACGATGGCTTCATCCGATTTTTCTTTGTGCGTAGTACCCATTTATCCACATTTAATCAACAGAACAGATGCGCGTTTTTGACGATGTGCTCGCAATAGTTGTTGCGCGCCAGAGGAATGATGTGAGCGTTTGTGGTTCGTAATGGATACGTTTTGGTAAGAGCGCTTGAATCATTGCGGGTTTTACAAATGCTGTTGCTCCAGAGAGGCATGAGAGCGCTAGTGGAGTAGTTGTTCCGGCAGCATTGTTGCTCACAGTGAGATATGTTGGTGTTTCGGTGATTATCACCGAACCGGCGGATGATGTTGCGGTAAGGAATCGATACGGCGATTCGTCACGCACCACCACGGTTGCCTCTTCTCGTGAACGGAGTGCGATGGTTTTGCTTCCATCATCTAAATAATCAGTCAGTCCATCGATGGTTGGAATTTCGGTGAGTTCTTTTGCGAGCGCACGGAGCGAGGATTCGCTGACGAGATTTCGTGTTTCTTCCGTAATCGGGGTTGCAAAAGTATATTTTAGCGCTTTTGTATTGCCGGAAATTGTTGCAGAGAGGCCATTCTGACTCGCTATGGTGAAGAAACTGGAAAGGCCAGGGGTGTTTTGGGTAAATACACGGTTGGATAATCCTGTGAGGTCATTGAGATCAAACGATGCATACAGCAAGGTTTCTGCTGTTGGTTCGCTTTCGATGATTGGTGCAATAAGTCCAGAAAATCCATGAATCGTCGCAAGTTCTGAAGTTATAGAGATACCGAAGTTTTTGCCACCCGCGCTTAACGTTGCATCGCGCGAGGTGAAGAGGGTTCGCGTGAGGCCGTAGAGGATACTGTGATTGATCGGCTGTGTAGAGGGTGCGTTCGTGATAACGGTTTCTTTCCCGTGAACAGTGATCGTTGCTCCAACATTTGAGAATGCGAGTTGTTCGTCAGTGCTCAGTACGCGATCGAGGATCACGGTGGTGAATCCGTCCGCCTCAAAGCGAATATTGAGCACACGATTCGAGGTGTTGAGCAGAGCGTCAATGGACCACGGAATTCCAGAAATTACTTCGATGCCCTTTGTGACTGATTTAAGATTCGCAACGGTGGTAGGAGTTTTTGGAATTCTGAGATGTACCGATCCCTCCGAGGGGAGAACGCTGCTCCACGCGAAACATAAGCGATACGCGGTGAGAATAAGAAACCACGCGCCGAGTATTGCTACAACGATACGAACGACCCGCCAGGTGGTCTGGCGGGTTGGTGTTTGTTGTAATGCGATGTTGAGCGAGGTCTCCATGCACGAGGGATTGTCCTGAAATTTCTAGGGTCGTGTGTTTTGTGGCTTTTGTGCCGCCTTGCCCTTCATTTCGTCGGTGTACAGGTTTCCTTCTGCTTGTTTCATCGACAGGTTAATGCGGCCT
>CAYHKX010000036.1:0-6446 GCA_964357305.1 uncultured Gammaproteobacteria bacterium
ACCCTCATCATCAGTTTGGAAAACTGAGATAATAACCGCTATACGATACCCGCTTGAAGGTTTGTTGCGGTGCAATGCGGGGGGAGTGTAGCAAATCTCTAAAACTTTGCAAAGGTGATTATTTGCATTCTTACAAAAAAGAGCCGCATAGCGCGGCCCCTTCTTCGATACTTTTACTTCTTTGCCTCGCACGTACATTCACTCGGCATCGCATTGCATCCACTACACTTACCATCCTTGAGTTCCTTTCCGCATTTCGTGCAGGTGTTCATAGCATGAAAGATGAAGAGTTAGGTATTCACCGTAGTCTTGTTTGTGGTTTCGCACAATGAGTTGTGCACTTTTATGCAGAAACCCATTTTGGATCATCTTTCCTGAAAATATTCCACGTACTCCCAGAAACTTCGAGTCGTGAGTTCTTCACTGTAAAACCAGCCGCAAGCTTATGCCCGCCGCCGCCGTAGAGGCGCTCGGCAATTTCAGCGACATTCTTGGTTCGGGCCCGGGCGCTGCCCTTAATGGACCCATCTTCCTGTTCGCGGTACACCACAATGATGTCGTGCGTTTCGTCGAGCACGGCATTGAGGAAGTTCGAGATGCCTTGAATATCTTCACTCGTCACGCCGTGGCTAATGATGTCATTTTGCGTGAGCGCTGTGGCAATTCCGCCGAATGTTTCGTCGGGCCGCAGGCGTTCCATGGCGAGCCCCCACAGTTTCAGTGACGCTGGACTTTTGTTCACGAAGTTGTGACGAACGATTGCGGGAAGGTCCGCGCCTAAGGCGCTGAGCTCGGCGGCGGCTTCTACGGCCGCATTTGTGGTGTTCGTTGAAAAGAATACCTGCGTATCCGTCACAATACCGGTAAGTAAACATTGTGCTGCGTTGGGTGACATTGGCAGTCGAGCGGTCCTCACGAATCGCCACACCACATCTGCGGTGGACGCCGCGGTGGGTTCGATAACGTTTAATGTGCCGTAGTTCGGATTTGTTGCGTGGTGATCGAACGAAATCATTGCAGGTTTGTGCGGCATCTTGGCAACCACGGCGGGAAGATACGCGCCGTCGGAACAGTCGCACACAATGATGAGATCGATTGATGATTGCTGGAGAACGCTGTCGTCACGACGAATGACGTTAATAGCCGGAAGATAGACAAAGGTTGCTGGAAGCGGTTTTGGTGAAAAGACGTCCACGCGTTTACCCATGTTCGAAAGCACGTGAAAAAGCCCCATGGTGCTGCCCATGGTGTCGCCGTCGATCCGCTCATCCGTCATAAGCAAAATATGCTCAGCCTTTTGAATAGATTCCAAAATTGTTTGTACGAGGATGGGGTTCATACCAAGAAGTGAGTGTACCGTGGTGAAGAGCGCGTAGCAAGTAGTGCGTAGGGCGTAGTCGGAGATGAATTGAGCGCAATACTCTCACAATTCTTTTGAATTCGTAGGGAATTTGGGCGGCTATGCACTACGACCTACGCACTACGCACTTTTTCCGATTTCCCCTATACTTCTCCTCATATGTACCTGTCCCGTATGGAGCTTCAGGGGTTTAAGACGTTTGCCCAAAAAACGACGTTAGTGTTCCCAGCGCCCAAAAAAGGCGATCATGCTGTTACGGTGGTGGTTGGGCCAAATGGCAGTGGAAAATCCAATATCGCAGATGCGATTCGATGGTGCCTTGGTGAACAATCAATGAAGCTCCTTCGAGGAAAGGCCACGCAGGATGTTATCTTCTCTGGTGCAGAAGGGCGTGGGCGTTCCGGTTTCGCAGAGGTGAGCCTCACGTTTGATAACTCCGATCATAGTCTGAACGTTTCGTTCTCCGAGGTCGTTGTCACGCGTCGGTTGTATCGCGATGGGGAATCTGAATATCTCTTGAACGGGTCGACGGTGCGTCTTGCGGACATCCAGCTGCTTCTCGCAGATGCTGGTGTTGGTCAGCGATCATATTCGGTTATTGGCCAAGGAATGATCGACCACGTGCTGACGGCATCCCCGGAAGATCGTAAAGTATTTTTTGATGATGCGACGGGCGTACGCGGATTTCAGATTAAGCGCCATCAGGCGTTGTTGAAGCTTCAGAAATCTGCGGAGAATCTTGCGGACGTGGAGATGGTGCTTCGAGAGCTTGAGCCGCGCTTGAATATGTTGCGACGTCAGGTAAAGCGATTGAATGATCGCGAAGCGGTTGCGGCGGAACTTGCGACGGTATCGGCGCAATACTTCGGTGCACAATGGTGGAATCTTACTGATGAAAAGAAGATCATCGATGAACGGTCGAGGAGGGCCGCAGAGTTCGTCGCTGCAAAGAAGGCAGAGCTTGCTGCGGGCGATGCGCGATTGGCGACGATTGAGAAAGAGGTCGGACGTCGGACGTCGGACGTCGGGGGAGACGTGATGCAGAGTTTACAGATGACATACAAGAAGGCGCAGCAAGATTTGGCTGATGCACGCCGCGCACATTTTGCGGCAGAACGAGATTTGGAGTTAGCGAAGGTTAAATCACAAACCACATGGGCACCATTGCCACTTCCAGATATTATCGCTGAGGTTCGCGGTGTTTCGGACGCGCACGCGTCGATTGTGCCAAAGCTTCACAGTGTGAAAGATCTCGTTGAACTCGCCCCTATTATCGATGAGATTGATGTCGTTGCAGCGCGATCGAGCAAGTTGCGTGATCGGCTCACGCGACCAAATCCAGAAGATTTCTCGCCGAGTGCGGAGATGCTCGGAGCAATCTCCACTGCACTCGATCGTGTTCATGCTGCTGATGTCGCTGTGAAGTCTGCGGAAATGGCGATTGATGCAAAAGCAAAAGAGACGACGACCGCAACGAATGAAGTGTTTGCGGTGCAGCGTGAAGTTCGTGCATTGCAGCAAGAAGTTTCGGGTTTGGAAGCGCAAGTGAATGCGGTTGCGATTGATCTTGCGCGCTGTGAAACACGTCTCGAGGGGCTGAAAAAAGAAATGGAGGATGTGGTGCCGGAATTGGTCGAGGCGATCCTTGCGGAAGCTCCGGTGGACCGTACATTTGAAATCGGCGCGTTGCATGACCGCATGCTCCGCCTTCGTCACCAACTCGAGCTCATCGGTGGCATTGAAGAGACGGTGATAAGGGAATACAAAGAAGCGGACGAGCGCTTTACGTTCTTGTCGACACAAGTTACCGATCTTCGAGATGCGATTTCGTCGACGGAAAAAATTATTGATGAGCTCGATGTGCAGATTCGTGAGCAATCTGACGTTGCATTTACGGCGATTGCGACAGAGTTTCAGAAATATTTCGCAATATTATTTGAGGGAGGACGGTGTTCGCTTGTGAAGCTGACGAAGGAGGAGCTGGATGATGAGGATGTCGGACGTCGGACGTCGGACGTTGGGGGAGAGGCAGAATCGGAGCTCGTCCATCATGACGATGTCGATACGCTTGAGGCGATTACCAAGCGTGTGCAGGAGCGAAAGGACGCTGTTGTTGGAATCGATATTCAGGCCACGCCGCCAGGAAAGCGTTTGAAGGCGTTGAATCTTCTTTCGGGGGGAGAGCGTGCGCTGACGTCGATTGCGCTGGTTTCGGCCATTATGGCAACGAATCCCGCACCATTTGTGGTGTTGGATGAGGTGGACGCGGCGCTCGACGAGGCAAATACCGTACGATTTGCCAATATTCTGAATGAACTGCGAAAATTGACGCAATTCATTGTGATCACGCACAATCGGGCGACAATGGAAAAGGCGGATATGTTGTATGGTGTCACGATGGGCGACGACGGTGTGAGCAAGATGCTCAGCGTGAAGCTTGAAGATTATGTAGGTGAGGGGACTGCGAGGAGGTAGAAAAAGGAATATGGAATATTGCAAATGGAATATTTCACAGCGATCCTTCACTGAATAATGTTCCATTTGTAATATTCCATTTTCCATTTCTCCTATGCGCACACAATCACGTCCCGGCCCAGCATTTGCGCGTCGTGGCAAAGGAACGTACGGCACTCAGCGTGGCGATCGAACGCAGGGCGCAGAGCGAACGGATCGCACACCGCGTGCTTCGGGTGGTGAAACGTCGTTCGATGATGTGCGTCGACCAAGCGTGCGGCCGCCGTATATGAATGCGGGTGGTAGAAGCAGCCGATCCGGCGGACGTTCTGAGGAGCGTATTTCTCGTGCTGAGCATGGTCGACCACGTTTCGATCAGCGTCGATCTGGCCCACGCGCAGCTGCGGCATCAACGAGCTGGGAAAATGTTGCGGAGTGGTATGGCACGCATTTGTCTGCACCGGGAACGTATCAAAGCGAAGTCGTTTGGCCGGGCGCGATGAAGCTCCTTGGTGTTGGCGCAGGAAAAACGTTTCTCGATGTGGCATGCGGTGAAGGGTCGTTTGCGCAGTTGATCAGCAAACAAGGCGGGGGAGTGGTCGGCATCGATGCGTCGCCAACGCTCGTCCGTCAGGCACAGATGAAGCACGTCCGGAACGCCGAATTCTTCGTCGCCGATGCATCGCGCGGAACAAAGGAGATCGGATCGCTTATGTTTGATGGCGCCGCGATTGTGCTTGCGCTCCAGAACATCGAGAACATGCATGGTGTGTTTGCGACGGTATCGAAGCTTTTGAAGAAGGGATCGCCATTCGTCATCGTATTAAACCACCCAGCTTTCCGTATTCCGCGTCAAAGCAGCTGGGGATTCGAGGAATCACGAAAGATGATGTATCGCCGCGTGGATTCCTATTTGGAAGAAAACGCAATCCCGATGCAAATGCACCCAGGTGACGCGCCGGGTGTGAAGACGACGTCGTATCATCGTCCAATTTCGTCGTATATTTCCGCACTTTCAGCCGCTGGATTCATGGTCGACGAGATGGAGGAATGGATCTCCCACAAAGAATCTACCTCCGGCCCCAAGGCCCGCGCCGAAAACCGTATCCGCAAAGAGATTCCGATGTTCTTGGCAATTCGAGCTCGCAAAATCTAACGTTCCGTACCTCAGTTATCCCCGCGCAGGCGGGGACCCAGTTTATATTCCAAACACGTTGCTGTAGAGGAGGATGCCGCCCCAGACGATGAGTGCGACGCCGATCATCATGATGATGACCGTCTTTTTCTCGACGCCCGGAGAATCATTAAGCGTAATACCTGCACTAATGAAGACGCCGAGACCGAAGAGAAGGAGGATAATGCCGAGGATCATATGGAGGAAGTATAACATTGGTATTCGAGCGTGTAGCGTCTAGTGTGTTTTACTCCGTAGTATCGATTTTGCTGTTTTTTGTGCACCAATGCCCCTACAGGTCTTGACAAAGATGAGGAGGCGCGAGTATAAAGGAGTGAGTTTTCGCCTTTTACTCATCATTTCTCACTATGGTCACCATTCGTTTATCACGTACTGGAAAGCGCAAGCAGCCGTATTATCGTATTGTTGTTCAGGACGGAACCAAAGATCCATGGTCGCCAGCGATTGAGGTTATTGGGAACTTGAACCCACGTGGTGAGCGCAAGGACACGGTGGTGAACAAGGAGCGCGCAGAGTACTGGTTGAGCGTTGGTGCGCAGCCATCCGCAACGGTGCGTAACTTGTTCATCGATCTTGGCCTCGTAAAGGGTAAGAAAGTGAACAAGATCACCATTACCGCGGACCGCGCAAAGAAAATTGCCGAAGAAAAGGCGAAGGCTTCCGCATAAGAAGTACACAGGATGCCGTTCCATTGGGACGGCGTCTTTTGTATGATGGAGGCGTTGGTAATTAAATCCTGTTTTTATGGAGTTCGATCAGCAGTTCGTGGAGTTCATTGTGAAGGCCCTGGTGAATAAGCCAGATGAAGTGACTTCAGACCGGAAGGTGGACGAGCAGGGCGTGTTGATTACGGTGCACACCAGTCCGGAGGATACCGGATACGTTATTGGAAAGAGCGGAAAGACTGCCGTGGCGATTCGCACACTTCTTGCCACCATCGGTGCAAAGGCAAATATGCGTGTTTCCTTCCGTATTGACGCTCCGGCAAGCAGCACACGCCGCGCACAACAGGACGACGGTGCCGTGGCAACCGCAGCGTTGGCCGACGCACCAATGGACGACACGTCCGTCGACAGCTTGACCTTCTAGGATTTGATTTAAGAATCATCGTGGTACCATAATTAGGCACGATGATTTTTGTTATGACCATTGACGAAGCACGGTTGGCACTGGCTTCTGAGGGCTATGTCGACATCAACGAATGGCACGATGCACCTGGGGTGTTTTACCCGCCGCATGAACACGATGGAGACACCGCGCATGTTGTGGTTGCGGGAACGTTGCTTGTAACGATCGGCGATGATGAAAGAATATATAAACCCGGTGACCGTTTTGATATTCCGGCGCATATCATCCACGCAGCACGGATGGGAAGCGAGGGGTGCACGTATATTTTTGGAGAAAAACCTTTGTGATCCATTTCGACATTATTACAAT
>CAYHKX010000037.1:0-6372 GCA_964357305.1 uncultured Gammaproteobacteria bacterium
ACTGCGCGGTATTCGCGAACAGCCGTGACGGGACAGTTACGCGCCCGCAGCCGCTCGATACCTTCGCCGACAGCGACACCGGCAAAAACACGACGCACTCGGACACCTCGATCCGCGAAGAGATTAATGAGATATTCCATCATCGCGCCACTGAATACGACGTCATCGACGAGTGCGATGTCATGACCAACGATCGCTTTAGCTACCTCGTTCACCATGGCGGCGGGATCCATACAGGCACCGTCTCTCGTCCCGTAACCAGCGTTTTGCAATTTATCGTTCACCAATCTCGTGATGTCAATCAGCGGCACACTCGGCGCATAGACTCGATCCAGACTGACAACCGGGAACTGAGAATCGGCGAGAATCCTCGAGAGACCCTCACACAATTCGCTTTCCGGAATCCACTCAGGCGCACCTATGCTAGCCAGCAGAGCATCGTTCAGTTCAAAACGAAACGCGTTCACCACCTCGTCGGGAACAACAAACCCAGCACCTCGCCACAGCGTTGCGAGATCACAGGACACAACGTACGGACACATGTCGAACTCCATGAAACCTCCCAGCGACTTTGCCGAGAGGGAGCGAATGCACTGTTTTCACTGCAACCGATCCCTTCCTACAAAGAAGGTCCGCGATGCTCCGCCTTTGTCGCCGAAGAAATAGCCATAGCAACTGCCGCCTCAGGCGTAGCCGCGACCTCAACCCGTACTCGCTCGCGTTGATCAATAAAACTACCGGCGAGGCGCTCACTCCATCCGCCTGTTTTCTCTATAGTGATGATGGGTATATTTGCTTGATATGCGATCGCCATTTCCGTAAGCGTTCCCGATCCACCATTCAGACAAATAATGGCATCGCAAGAAGTGACGAGAATGAATTCACGTCCACCTCCTCGACCCATGCCTGCGGTAATGATTGCATCCGCATTTTTTTCAACAACCCCATTAATGTTCGCCCCATAGGTAATGCCAATGGCTAACCCGCCAACCCGCTTCGCCCCTCTACACGCCGCGGACGAGAGCGAATCGAGATCTTTCTCTGCACCGAAAAGTAATACTGCTCCCGCCTTCGCGATCGCTTCGCCTACGCGCTCGGCCAGACCCTGAATGTGTTGTGAGTATTGAAGATCAGAACACGAACCCATGACTCCAATCTGCAATTTTCGTCCGTCTGTCATATAAGAGCGCTATTTGTCTATAAAATAAAGAACCCGCCAATAAGCGGGCTTCTCTGCAGTTATTCAATGGAATAACGTCAGACGATCCCGCTTATGCATGGCGGGTATGATGTGACGCGTTGTATGCGTTGGAATTGAATTCCATAACAATAAGAAAATATCATACATGAAAAAATAGTCAATTTTCGGGCTTAACAGATGCGGTAATGAAGCGGTACAATACAATATATACTCCCCGAGATCGGTAACCTCTTTCCTTCTCCCGGGTATACATGTTTCGACAGCAAAAACGCTGTTTTCATTCGTAACCATACTCTATGAAAAAGCTCATTGCAGGGTTCGCGATTCTTGCAAGCGTCGCGCCAACATCGTTCGCACTTGCTTCGGAAACCACTACCCGTTCGCAACCAACAACGGAAACGCTCGTTGCGCTGTGCACAGAACGCGTTGCAAATATCCCAACGTTCCTCATGGACATGGAAACACGCCATGGCAAGAATGGTGAAAAGATGCAATCGAACATCGACCGTTTAACCGCATTCATCACAAAGGCGCAGGACGCTGGTTCAGAAACCAGTGCGCTTGAAACAAACCTCGAGACCTTGATGTCGCACCAGTCGGATCTTGAAGCAGACTACAGTGCGCTTGTCGCACAACTGACCGCGACACAAACGTTTGCGTGTTCAGAAGACACGATTGACGAATGGAAAGCAAATCGCGAAACAACGAAAACATACTTTGACGCGATGAAGGCAAACGTCACTGACATTAAGGAGCTTCGTGCGGAGATCAAGTCAAACATCAAAACCATTATTGACAGCGTGAAGGCTTCGGAAACAGAAACTGAGTAATTTTCCCAGAACACCCGCCCTGTTACGGGCGGGTGTTCTGTATTTAATTATGAAATTTTCTGCTATTTTATTGCTTGTCGTCGGACTTGTTACCACAATCGGCGCCGGCTGCGTTGCGACTGATACGGTCGCTACACCGATAGAAATAACGCCATCATCAAACAACACAACTGAAACATACAGAGTTGATCCGACAGAGCCGATCCCTGAAGGAGAAAAAAATCCTTCGGAAGAATCAGCATCAGAGACCAGAAATACTCAGCCTGCATCAACGCCCCCCGTCACATCTTCCACCACCGCGTCAGAACTCCAGAATCTCGCCGACGACATTCTCGAAGGACTTGGCGAAATCGATGTCAGCGCTGCAAACTACTAGCACGTTACTTTTTTTCATCGTATCCAAAACCGTACTTAAATTTGTCGTGGCGAATTGGACCGATGAAGAACATATGTACCTCAGCAAGCACATACTTTACTGCCATCGCGATACGACCATCACGCTCTTGTCTGCGAGTTGTTGCAAAAATCTTAATCGAATGAAGCAAACCAAATTTTCCGCGCTTAGAGGCGCGGATTGCGTAGTCGTGATCTTCACAGAACACAATCTGTTCATCGAATCCACCAATAGTGTTGTGAAGTGATTTTCGCACGAGAATGCAAAACCCTGGCGCATGCGGATGAATTCGATTCACCAGGCGAACGTAGACGTTGTAAAACGCGTGAGCAAAATCGTCGAACATCGTGCCGTCCATAACACCAACGTCTGCCGTGGCAATATCGAAACCTCGTGATTCAAACTCCGCAAGGGCGTGTTCGAGAAATCGGGAATCTCGCAACAGCACACCAGCATCAAAAAAGAATATCAACTCCCCCGCAGCCGCACTCGCCCCACGATTGCGCCCAATTGAAGGCAATCCCCCTGCAACAACTTTCGCACCAAATACTTCCGCAATCTCTCGTGTTCGGTCCGTCGAATCTGCATCAGCAACAATCACCTCAAACGGCTGAACCGTCTGTTTCGAAATCTCCTCAAGCAACACCGGGAGATACCGTTCCTCATTTTTCGTTGGAATAACAATGGAAAGTTTTGGCATAGAATTCATGAACATGGTGCGCTCGGTGTGATTCGAACACGCGACCTCTTCCTTCGGAGGGAAGCGCTCTATCCAGCTGAGCTACGAGCGCACGCTATTCACGAATCACGTTCCGGAGTGCGTACATCGCCACACCGCTCGCAACCGAAACGTTCAGCGATTGTTTCTTTTCCATAGGAATCATCATCTGCCCGTCCAGCATAGCACGCGTGATGTCGTCGATTCCATCGACTTCACTCCCAAGTACCAGAGCAATTTTCCTTTTTCCATCTTCCATGTTCCATTCCCCGATCTCCACAGCATCCTCCCCCGTCTCAAGTCCCCACACAGCGTACCCGTCTCGCTTCAGCCCGTCGATCACCGCACCAACCTCCCCCGCCTCCCACGGCACAATATCCTCAGCACCTAGGGAAACCTTTGCGATTTCTTTGCGAGGCGGCAGTCCAGTAATGCCGGTGATATATACCTTTTCCACGCCGAATGCGGCCGCATTCCGGAGAATCGCGCCCACGTTGTGCAAACTCCGAATGTTATGTGCAATCACGATCATGCGGCAAAAGTATGCACGATTTTATGGAAAATGGAAAATAGAAGATGGAAAATTCTGGGAAAGCATGCTACATTTTTCGCGATTCGTCTCTCAATCTTCCATTTTCCATCTTCCATTTTCCTTTCTATGTCTCCATGCCCAAAGCCAGACGTTTGCGGTTCTTGTGGTTGGAGCCACATCCCGTACGAAAAACAGCTCCAACAAAAGCTTTCAGAAATCAACGGCTCTTTTGCAATCAAAGCGCTTGATCTTCGCGTTGAAGAAATTTTTCCAGCACCAAAAACATCCCACTACCGCAACCGCATGGACTTTGTGATCAATTTCAAAGGCGAGGTTGGACTCCGCGAGAAGGGCAAGTGGTGGAAAGTGATCGACAACCACACTTGTTTCCTTGGCGACGAGAAGATCGAAGCCCTATTTCCGGTTGTGCGAACTTGGGTGAAGGAATCTGGACTCTCGTTTTTCGATCGCAAAGCAAATGTCGGCACACTGCGTTACGCCGTCATCCGTGCAACATCGACCGGCGAGACCATGATCATTATTGTCACAAGCGCACCAAATGGCGAGAATCAGCTCGGCGAAAAGAATGAGGCAACGCTTGTCGATTTTAACGACGATGCGGCGAAAATTGAATCTGCACTCGGCGACCTCGCAAAGAAGGCTAGCGCGACCACCGTCGTATGGTCCATCAACCACACCATTTCCGACCACTCATTCGGCGACGAACTGCGTGTCATCGACGGCCCCGGCACTATCGAAGAATCTATCGAAGGCGTCAAATTCCGCATTTCACCAAATGCATTCTTTCAAACAAATTCATACGCGGCGCCAATGTTGCTTTCAACGGTTCGCGAATTCGCCGGAGATCTTTCAGATAAAACCTTACTCGATCTGTACTGCGGTACCGGATTCTTTGGCATTGCACTTGCCGGTGAAGCAAAGAATACGATCGGCGTAGAGCTCGTCGCGGACGCGATTTACGATGCCAAAGTGAATGCTGAATTCAATGGATTGCGCTTGAACTCAGACACGACGTCCAACGAACTACGCACGACGTCCGCCATAACCTTTCACGATGCGAAGACTGAGGCATTCGATTGGATGTCCATCGGCGCTGATGTCGTCATCCTCGACCCACCTCGGAGTGGCATGCACGATAAGGCGCTTGCCGATATCATCGCCGCAAAGCCAGAACGCATCGTCTACATCTCCTGCAACTTCAAAAACTTTGCCCGCGAGATGGTGGAGCTCTCCCCCCACTACGACGTCGAAGCCATCCGCGCCGTCGACATGTTCCCGCATACTCCGCACGTCGAGCTCGTCACTGCACTAATACGAAAAACTTCATCACAACCATAGTAGCCACGATCGTGACGACTATGTTTGACTCCGCAACGGCGAAAACTGACTGGCTAAAAAATTTGTGCATGGGAGAAACATCGGACTTGGCAGTGTTTGCCATGTTGCCCACTGCAGTGCAACGGTCTTTTCAGGTTCTCCATTTCTTGGCTCCTGACCTGCGCACAAATCTGCACGCAAATATATTGTGATGTAATGTTTTCCCTCCGTTTGAAACACGTCATTCGTCACACCGAAAAACTGAACATTCTCAATCTCTACTCCGAGCTCTTCCCGCGTTTCCCGTCGCGCACACTCCTCCCATGTTTCTCCGAATTCAAGGTGTCCGCCCGAAGGGGCCCATGATCCTTCACCATGGGCGTTCTTTCGTTGCATGAGCACGAATTTGTCCCCTCTACATACAAAAACACCAACCCCGACCCTTGGCCTTTTCAGTTCATTGTCATGCATCATAAAATTGACCAAAATGATTTTTTCCGCTAATCTCTGCGTATTATTATTTGTTCTGTTCTGGATCCCCGCATGTGCGAGGATGACCAAAACGGAGATCACCTATGGCAAAGTCAGGAATGGTTGCGATTGTGGGGCGTTCCAATGTGGGAAAATCCACGCTGATCAACACGCTCGTAGGAACGAAAGTAGCGATTACCACACCAAAACCGCAAACCACACGGCGGCCTATTCAGGGTATCATCACACGCCCACAAGGACAGGTGGTATTTGTGGATACGCCGGGAATCATGCAGAAGGCTCGCGATACGCTCACGAACAAGCTTAACGCGTACGCCAAGGATTCATTGCGCGATGTGAACGCGGTACTCTACGTCGTGGATCCAACCCGCCCGATCGGTGATGAAGAAAAGCAAGCCTTCCGCCTCGTCGAAAAGATTACGATTCCCAAACTACTCGTCATTAACAAGATGGACGACAAAGCATCGAAAAATTTCGTCGATTACTACCGCGATCTTGGCACAAAATTCACGGCGTACGTCGAAGTATCCGGAATGACCGCAAAAAATACCGACCTCATCGAAAAGTGGATTTGGGAACAATTACCAGAAGGTGAATTCCTCTATCCAGAATTCCAACTCACCAGCATGGGCAACGAGGAGTGGCTTGCGGAACTCATTCGCGAAAAACTTTTTCTCCAATTGCGCGAAGAGGTTCCGTACTCCACACACGTTGAGGTGAGCAGTATCGACATCCAAGAGAACGGCACGGTGTTTGTGGACGCGACAATCTTCACACATTCAGAACGTTACAAACCAATGATCATTGGTGCGGGCGGACTAGGGATTAAGGAAATTGGTCAATCAACACGTCGCGAACTCGAGGCCG
>CAYHKX010000038.1:0-6363 GCA_964357305.1 uncultured Gammaproteobacteria bacterium
TTCCCCTTCGTCTTGTCGACGAGTTCTTGAAATGTCGCCACAATATGATCAAGGTCGCGATACACGTCAAGGTGATCTTCCTCAATATTCGTAATCACCGTCGTCTCCGGCCAGAGTTTCACCATTTTCTGTTTGTATTCATCACCTTCAATAATCAATACATCACTCGTGCCAACCGCGACATTCCCATAGTTCCAACCTGGCACAATCGAACCAACAAACACAGTCGGATCAAGACCCGCGTCGATAAACACTTTTCCCGTCATCGCCGTCGTGGTCGACTTTCCGTTTGTTCCCGTAACACAAATTGTTCGATAGTTTCTTGACAATTCCCCGAGAAAATCAAAGTGTCCCATCTGCGCAATTCCTCGTTCCAACGCTGAAGCACGCTCGACATTCTCCATCGTCGCCGCCTCGGTGTACACGAGTACATCTGTCTCCGATGGAATATTCTTCGCGTCGTGACCGATGGAAATCGCAATGCCGAGAGTAACGAGTTCATCGGTAATAAAGGACTGTTTTGCATCGCTTCCCGAAACGGAAACACCCTTTACAAACAAAAACTTCATCACACCACTGATGCCAATGCCTCCAGCGCCAACACAGTGCACGTGACGATACGCGGACACATCCATACTTATTCCTGGCTATCGTTGTCTTCCAAATCTTCTTCCTCGTCCTCATCATCGTCGCCAATACTCTCTTCTCCAGCCACGTCTGTCGCAACCGCCGCACGCGCGTCTACCATCATTTCCTTTTTCTCAACAAACTGACGCTTCACGTCATCTTTTGCTTCGTCAATCGCTGCGTACAAATTCTCTTTCTCAACATGCGTCCGTACAATATCGCCAGGAATTGCCACAGTAATTTCTGCAAAATAAATATCACCCTTATGATGATGCTCACTTATTTTCCCAATCTCAATTGCGGCATCGCACGGGTCAAAGCGCTTGGTAAACCGCTCAAGGCCCTGCACTTTTTCTGTAACATAGTTCCGAATCGCGTCAGTGAGTTCCGTATTCGTCGCTTGAATATTTGTGATACGCATAGACGATTCGTGAAGACTTAACCGTACACCAATAGTTATACCGCGAAATACGATTCAAACAAGGCTACCGGTGAACAACCTAAAACCCAACGTGCACCACCTCCTCTTCTAATTGCACCCCTATTTCACTCGCCACGCGTTTTTTGATCTTCGTCACGAGGGCGAGAATATCTTCGGCTGTGGCGTGCCCCTTATTCAGCAAAAAATTTCCGTGCTGATGCGATACTTCGGCATCGCCAACTGCAGTCCCCTTGAGACCGAGTTTATCAATAATCCATCCGGCAGGAATGCGTTGACGATCGAGATACTCTTGTGGAATTGCATACATCGCCTCGAGCTGCGCCACCTGTGCACGATCGATCCATTCAACGTTCTTAAACATACAACCGGCAGAAGAAGCGCCGAGTGGTTGAGTTGTTTTTCGTCCTTGAATATTCTTTTCAATCTGGGCAAGCGCTTCATCACGATTACCACGCTCGAGCTTTAACACTACATCGAGCACTACGTCATCATTCCCGCTCTCTTTCAGGAGTGAGTGACGATACGCGAAGTGCAAATCCTCGTTCGAGAGTGCCAACACGTCACCCCGACGTAACACACGAACGGATTCAATCGAATCATGCATCTCCCCACCAAAACACCCCGCATTGCCCCGAACCGCACCACCAATGGTGCCCGGCAAAGAAATCGCCCACTCAAATCCCCGAAGTCCCGCGTCAGCACTCGCACGCGCCGCTGCCGCAGAAATCACTCCAGCCTCGGCATAGACACAGTCACCGTCAACTCGAAGCGTACGATTAGCTGCTTTGATAACGAGACCCTGAAATCCCGAATCGGAAACGATTGTGTTCGACCCACCGCCAAGAATGAAATACTCCACCGCAACATTCTGCGCCAAATTCACCACATCAATGAGATCCTGGGTGTTCCTCGCCTCCACAAACCACTTTGCCGGACCACCAACACGAACATTCAGATGGCGCGATAACAACTCGCCTTCCTTAAACTGCACACCAAATCGTTCCCGTAATTTATCGGTCAATGTCATATTATCGACGAACAAACATACGCTCTGCACGTTCGGACGACTCCTGATCATAATCCGAAAATTTTCTGTCAATGTACTCTTTCGTCGGCATTTCCGTTCGTGCTCGATCAATCTTTGTGTTGAGTTCATTGAATCGTTCATCGGTTCCAGTGGAAAAATCCTGAATCAATTCCGTCAACTCTTCACGAACGGCGCCGATCTGCCCGGTGAGCCGTGTTTCAACTTCACCGATCTGCCCGGTGAGCCGTGTTTCAACTTCACCGATCTGCCCGGTGAGCTTTACGTCCAACGCTGCAATCGCCTGAAGGATTTCATGTTTCGTTTGATCATCGATCATATTGTATAAATCGTATCATATTCGTCATCAAATCATCGAATTCTTCACAATAGAGCCAAAAACCACTATGCTGCTCCCATCTATGGCATACCTTTCCTCGCAAGACGCAGATATCGCTCACGCACTCCAAAATGAGCTTGAACGCCAACGCACAGGACTAGAAATGATTCCTTCGGAAAACTTCGTTTCGCCAGCCGTCCTCGAGGCGCTTGGCAGCGTTGCCACAAACAAATACGCGGAAGGATACCCGGGCAAACGCTATTACGGCGGCTGCGCAAATATCGACGTGATTGAATCCATCGCCATTGAACGCGCAAAGCAACTTTTTGGCGCTGAGCACGTGAATGTCCAACCGCACTCCGGTGCACCGGCAAACAATGCGGTGTATGCAGCACTCCTCCAACCAGGCGACATCGTGCTTGGCATGGATCTCTCCCACGGCGGCCACCTCACCCATGGTCACCCGGTCACCGACGGAGCAAAGCGCTACACCTTTATTCGATACACCACGACCATCGACGGCGCAATTGACTACGGAGAAATCGAACGCCTCGCACGCGAACACAAACCAAAAATGATTTTAGTTGGCTATTCGGCGTACTCACGCGAAATTGATTACACACGCATCGCAAGGATTGCTTCTGAGGTTGGAGCACTCACCATGGCCGATATTGCACACATTGCCGGACTCATTGCCGGTGGACACATGAATAACCCTGTTCCGCTGTTCGATGTGGTAACGACGACAACGCACAAAACGCTCCGCGGACCACGCGGTGGGATGATAATGTGTAAGGAGATTCACGCGAAGGCGATCAATAAAGCCGTGTTTCCCGGACTCCAAGGCGGTCCACACGAAAACACTATCGCCGCAAAAGCAGTTGCGTTCGGCGAAGCGTTAAAACCCGAATTCAAGGAGTACACCAAGCGCATCATCGAGAATGCATCGACACTCGCCACCGAACTCAAAAATCGAAATTTCAAACTCATGTTCGGCGGAACAGAGAATCACCTCATGCTCATAGATGTGTCAACGAAAGACGTTACCGGTGCACAAGCCGAAGTCGCGCTCGATGCTGCAGGAATTACCGTGAACAAAAACATGATTCCCAACGATCCTCGCGGGCCAATGGATCCTTCAGGAATCCGCCTTGGCACCCCAGCCATCACCACCCGCGGCTTACAACCAGAACACATGATCCAGGTCGCTGATTGGATCGACCGTGCCATCACGTCCCACCGCGACCCATCCGCTCTCCGCACCATCCGCGAAGAAGTCGCCACCTTCATAAAGGACTATCCGCTGTACGACGATATTACGTATGTCAAAGAGTGACGTCCTGCACGGATACGCCACGACCAATGATCTCGCGACGCGGCGAGGTCTTTATGATTTCACCATCGAAAAACCGCTCACCGAATATCTCCTCGACGATCTCAACGGCTTTGACGGCATGCGCTTCTGCGATTTTGGTTGTGGATACGGAACCGATGCAGCTGCGGTACAAAATCGATTCCCAGAGGCTTCGGTGTGTGGTATCGATCAATCTCAAGCAATGATCGATGCTGCGACCGCCACCGATCCGAGGATTCACTTTTTCGTCGGCGACACGATGTCACTCCCAACAAGTAATCCGTTCGATCGCATTCTCATTCGTCACGTTATTCATCTTGTTCCGGACCCGAAACACAGCATCGAGCGCATCGTTTCACGGCTCGCGCCAAACGGCCGAGCTGTTTTCGTTCTTCACTCGAATGCAAGCCAGCCAAGGTTTTCAGAGTGGATCGCCTGGGCATGCAAAGAATTTGGCATCAGCTATATTTCGCGCAGTGACGATTTCTGTATTGAAGATAAGGGCGAAATGTTCCAGGGTGACCATCGCAACGTCGAGATCAAAACGATCACACAGCACATTCACCTTTCGGAAGCCGAGCCATACGTCTCGTACATGTCTACACAGAAACGGTGGAGCCGTTCGCTCACCGAAGAAGAAATGAAGCGTCTCCTCACACATGTTCGTGAGATCATCGATGCTACACTACGAGAGAACGGTGTGTTCGAAGAAACTACTTGTAACGGAGTGATCATCCTCGATCGCGTATGACGGAAATTCTCAACGGAAAAATTCTTGCAAAGACTATTCGTGAAAAAGCGAAAATTCGAGTTGAAAAGCTCGATACGCCGCCGGGACTTGGTGTTGTTCTGGTTGGAGAAAATCCGGCATCGATGTTGTATGTGGGATTGAAAGAGAATGCAGCGAAGGAAGTTGGCATTTACGTTGAGCGCAAGAATCTTCCGCCGGGAACAACGACGGAAGAAATTCTCGACATCATCGAGGACTTCAACTCACGCGAAGAAATCAACGGCATTCTCGTCCAGCTTCCGCTTCCAGAAGGTATCGATACGGACAAGATCGTTGCCGCGATTGATCCGATGAAAGACGTCGATGGATTCCACCCAGAAAACATGAAATTACTGCTCGAGAGCAAGCCTCGCCTCGTTCCACCAACCGCCCTCGGCGTGATGCGCCTCCTTCAAGCAACACGTTTGCCACTCAACGGAAAAACTGCCGTCATCGTCGGCAATTCCAACATCTTCGCCGAACCCATCATCGAACTCATGCGCGATGCTGGCGTTGCCGCTGTCTTCGTTCCGAAGAACACCGAAGCGCTCGCATCGATCACTCGCGCAGCCGACATTCTTGTCACCGCAATCGGTTCGCCATATTTCATCACTCCAGAAATGACCAAACCTTCCGGCGTCGTCATCGATGTTGGCACCTCCAAAGGCCCCGACGGAAAAACCGTCGGCGATGGTTCACTCGATCTCCTCAATCACACCGGCTTCCTCTCCCCCGTCCCCGGCGGCGTTGGCCCACTCACCGTCGCGTATCTGTTGCTGAATGTCATCAAAGCGAAAGAGCTGCAGGAACGGGAATAGCGAGCCTCAGTCATTGCGAGCGAAGCGAAGCAATCTAGTTTCACCGAGATTGCTTCGTCGGGTTACCTCCTCGCAATGACTAAAATGTTACTGTAAATACTTCCGCAAATACTTCCCCGTGTGGCTTTTCGCGTTGCGAGCGAGGTCTTCGGGAGTGCCGAAGCCGACGACGGTGCCGCCTTGATCTCCCCCTTCGGGACCCATGTCAATCAGCCAATCAGCAGTTTTGATGACGTCGAGGTTGTGTTCAATAACGACCATGGTGTTTCCTTTGTCCACGAGACGATGAAGCACGTCGAGCAATTGTTTCACGTCGTCGAAATGCAGCCCGGTCGTTGGTTCATCCAGAAGATACAGTGTCTTTCCCGTTTGTCGTTTTGAAAGCTCTGATGCGAGCTTCACGCGCTGCGCCTCGCCGCCAGAAAGCGTGGTCGCAGATTGCCCGAGGGTAATATACGCAAGACCAACTTCGCAGAGCGCCTTCAACTTATCGGCAATATCGGGGATGTCCTTAAAGAACACCGCGCCTTCTTCCACCGTCATCTCGAGCACTTGGCTGATATTCTTTTCCTTGAACGTCACCTCAAGCGTTTCGCGATTAAAGCGTTTTCCTTTACATACTTCACATGTCACAAAGACGGCGGGAAGGAAATGCATTTCAATCTCAATTTCGCCATGGCCTTCGCAGTTCTCACACCGGCCGCCCGGAACGTTGAAACTGAACCGGCCCGGCTTGTACCCCCGAAACTTTGCCTCTTCGGTTGCGGTAAACAATTCACGAATGGGTGCCCATGCCCCAGTGTACGTTGCTGGGTTTGATCGCGACGTGCGCCCGATTGCGGATTGATCGATAAGAATTGCTTTGTCGATGTACTCCACCCCAAGAACGGATGTGTTTTTTCCCGGAGTGTCCTTACCACCATTCAACTTCTTCGCGATCGACTTATACATTACGTCGTACGCAAGGGTTGACTTTCCCGAACCCGATA
>CAYHKX010000039.1:0-6250 GCA_964357305.1 uncultured Gammaproteobacteria bacterium
AAACCTGCGTACCGCAAGGTACCAGAGGTTCGAATCCTCTTCTCTCCGCCACGAAAACGTCTTATCGTGCGTTCTTCCTGCCTATGGCAGTTGGGCGACCTATAGGGCCTTATCGATACAGAGCAACCCTTCGCGGGGTTGTTTTGTTATGCTAACCTGTGAGTAATATATGACCGATGAACATGACTTCGGAAACCGCATTACTGCCAATGCCGCACAAGCGGATGATGGCAAAGATTTGATCGAGCGAGCATTGAAATACATCGAGACGAAATATGGATATACACCTATCGATAAATCGGCCTTGTTTGCAGGTGTTTACTATGATTCAAAAAAGGTCGGGAGTTACATTGCAAGGGTACAAAATGCCGACGGAGACACTGCCGTTTTGAAACTGCAACTTCGATCTCTTCCGTTTGATGAAGGGTTCATTATTCGAAGTCTTGAAAAAGAATTGGAGAGTGATCGAGTTCGTCCGGTTAAAATTTTGTATGACAACCCTTGGTCTGAGGACAGAGGATTCGGCTATCTCGTTTTCGAAGATATCTCGCATTTACCAAATCTTTGGAAGAACGCACCGACGATGCAGGAAGATCGTTTACTTCATAAAGAATTCATCAGTGCTCTCAATGATTCGGTTTTGCCGATTAAACAGCCTTGGATTGAGAAGCCGAGCTCGGACTTAAATGGGAAGATCCTCGAAGCTTTTAAGCACTTCCGAAAAATTGCACATGATAGCTCACATCATCACATTGCTGATGCTGAACTGGAACCATTTACTCAGAAGTATTTCGAGATCATTGAAAAGTACGGGTTTGATGGGGAGATCATTTTCACACATGGACATCTCTCGGGATACGACGTGAAGTACGAGCAACAAAACGATCGATTTATTCTCATGGCCAACTTATATTGGTCATGGCGTCCAAAAAATTACGAACTTGTTTTTCCGATCTGGGTGGACCTCATGCAGATCCGAGACGCATCACTTACATTCTCAAGCTTTCTGGATCGAGTCATGACCTGGGTCGAAATCTGGCCAGAGAAAATTACGAAAGATCGTAACTATTGGCTTTTGCTTCTTGAACGATCAATGCTCACGATCATGCTCGACCTGGGCGCGAGCGAATGGAAGGATGACGAAATCGAGCAGAAACGAGCGTTGCTGGAATCATGGAAGACATTTTTTAATTGGCTTGTTGAAAGTAAACTGTCCTGAATATCCGACCCATGTGCCTCAAAATCGTCGAACTGAAACTTTTCAAAAATCCCTTCAAACGGTCGACTGAATTTGGTACTAAACTCACAGACACCGCCACGAGAACGTCTTATCGGATAACCCAAGTGCTTCAGGCATGCAGGACGACCCATAAGGCCTTATCGATACAAAACAACCCTTCGCGGGGTTGTTTTGTTAAGGTAAACTATCAGTGCTCTATGAAGCTTCTATTTTTCTATGCCATTTGATATGAAGCGTATGGCATATGGAGGTTTTACTGTGGAAGTAGAAGGATAGGAACCCCACCACCGAGAACTTAGCGCATCCGTTCCGTTGGAATCGGTGAACGATCCTTGAATTGCTCAAAGTTCTCGACTTCTTCGATGTCGACAGGTTTCAGGAGTTCCTTTTGGAACGGCCCGTAGTGCACCGTGACGACGAGCTTCTTTCCGTCGAAGGCTTCTGGAAGCCAAAGCTTATCGGCGGGCATGAGTTGGTCTAATGGGATTTCTCCAGACTGAAACCACGTCGGAGTGATCATTTCCGGTGTCTCTCTTACCTCCCCCAAACAATTTTTCGCCACATAAAAATGCACCAGCGTAAAAACCACACGCCCATCACTTTTGTGGTTGTACACGCGGAGCACAGCAATCTTTTCAAGATCCTCCACGCGCGCAACTAAGCCTGATTCTTCTTCCAATTCTCGCACTGCGGTTTCCTCAATCGTTTCCGCCCCCTCCTTCCCTCCCCCGTACCCGTTCCAACATCCTTCGCCAATTTTCATCGTCTTCTTTGCAAACAACAATGCGCCATCACTCCGCCTTGGAAAGACCACTGTTGCCTCAATAATCGTTTTTTCTTCTTTTGCTGTCATAGAGTTACCTGCGCGCTGCCACCATCGATCCAATCATCGTACTTACAAGAAAAAACCCAATCGCGCACAACACGATGGTACCACCAGTGGCGAGATCAAAGGAGTACGACACCGCCAAACCAACAAGCACGGAGAGGACTGAGATGCCAACGGAAATACCCATCGTTTCTTTAAAGCCCCGACCAAACTGCATTGCGGCAAGTACTGGAACTACCATTAAGGCGCCAATGAGAAGAATACCGACCACTCGCATCGAAACAGCCACAGTTGCTGCCGTCATGATTGCAAGAAGCAAACTGTCGGCTGTAACAGGTAATCCGTTCGCCTTTGCGATATCTTCGTCGAATGAAAGGAGAAAAAACTGTGGATAACGCATGATCACTATCCCCAACGTACCCACAACTAATCCTCCAATTATCCACAAATCACTCACACTCACCGTGGTAATGCTTCCAAACAGATACGCGAGTACTCCCCCATTAAATGCCTTGGCTGCGCTCATCGCCACCACGGCAAAGGCTAAGCTGCCCGAAAGGAACAAGGCGAGAACCGCCTCGCCGCTAAACGTTCCCGATGACCGGAGACGCTCGATACCGATCGCGACAACAATCGTCACCACTATTGCCGTTGCGACCGGATTCCACCCGAGAAGAACACCAATCGCCACACCAGCAAGTGATGCATGAGAAAGCGTGTCCGCAATGAGGGAATATCGACGGACCGTTAAAAAAATTCCCAGCACCGGTGCGACGATAGCGACGAGTACACCGCCAATGAGCGCACGCGTCAGAAAATCGTAGGCGAAGAAATCAGCGAGCATAGGCTAATGATGATGACCAACGGGTTTTGTTGAGGTGTCAGACGGAGAGTTCGTCACATAATACGCCGCAAGCGCAGTTGAAATCGGCACCGCGATGATCAGCGATGCGCCGCCGACTAACGCGCGCACCACTTCTTCCATCACATATTCAGCATTCAACACCACCCACAGCGGCGGGCCGCCCTGAATTGAAAACAAAAGAAAAAGCGGAAACGACGCACCGGCATATGCAAGCGCTAAGGTATTCACCAACGCCGCGATATGTTCTCTGCCAACCCGAAGGCCTCGTTGATACAATTCTTTTGCCGAGAGTGTTCTATCGGCAATGCCAATCTGCTCCACCGCCGCAACCTGCGCCGTCGTCACGTCATCGAGTACGCCAAGGGTTCCAATAATCATACCGCCGAGAAGTAATCCGCGAAGATCGAGAGATGGAAGTGCGCCGATTTGCAAATAGATCGCCTCTTCCGTTCCAGAACCAGACAATTTTGCCAGCGCGACTGCAATACGTGAAAAGACAACGCCGCCAACTAACGTGAGGAGCGTTGCAACTAAGGCCGTAACGCTTCTTCGATTGAATCCGTGTGCGAGAAGAATGGAAACAACCGCAATGATCCCAGCACCAACGACACATACCACTAATGGGTTGCCCCCACCCATAATTGCCGGGACCACGCCAAAGGCAAGTACCGCAAGACTTGCCGCAAGCCCAAAAAGTGACGTGACTCCACGAATCCCAGCAAAGATCATGGCGAGCAGCACAAAAACTCCAAACACCATGAGGACGCCTGGAATGCGAAATGTATCGATCACCACATATGCATGGCTACCGGTCACTGTATCTCTTGCGACAATCACCGTATCGCCAACCTCGAGTTTCTGGTGCTCGAACTGACTCGTTGTTGTAGCGTATTCAATCAACTGATCGGTTCCGTCATCTGGGCCAGTGGTCATGTGTACGTTCACTCGTTGAATCATTTCCTCCATTCCGAATTCTGACCGTTCGGCTTCGCTAAAAATAATCGTTACGCGACCAAAATAAAACGAGCGATCTTCGGAATATACTGCGCCAGTTTCTTCGGCAAAAACCCCTGCCGGCACACAAGCAGCAAACCCGATTACCAGTCCGACAATCCAGCGCTTAATGGCCATAGTGTTCTGTGTGTACCTTATGCATGACGTCCGCGGGATCGCCATGGCATACCAGGTGACGGTTTAAGCAAAGAATACGCTGAACTTCGTGAGCGATGGTGTCCGTATCATGCGACACGATAACGATTGTGAGGCCTTTTTTGTGGAGATCGCGCAACAGATCGTAAAAATCCTCCTGACTCTCAGGATCGATTGCAGAGGTTGGCTCATCAAGAAACACCACATCCGGCTCTCCCACGAGCGCTCGAGCGATCATTGCGCGCTGCCGCTCGCCGCCAGACAGCGTGCCAATCCGTTGCTTGCGCAAATGTGTGATTCCCACTGTTTTCATCACCCGATTGAGCATTCGCTCGCCCCGTGTCGTGCGATTCACCATTCCGCTCGCAACAATTTCTTCCACAGTCGCTGGGAATGTCGCGTCGCCGTTCACGCGCTGTGGGACGTAACCGACTCTTGCTTTCTCGATATGCGACACAATCGTGCCGCGTGTTGGCTGGGTTAACCCGAGGAGCAGCCGAAGCAACGTCGTCTTTCCTCCACCGTTTGGCCCAATGATTCCAACGTACTCTCCATGATGTATTTCAAGCGAAAGACCGGAAAGGATTTCTTTTCCCGCAACCGCAAACGACACCTGGTTTAGCGAAAACAGTGGCGCTACGGATGACATATCATCGCGTCTGAGAGTTTTTCGAGATTCTTGAGCATAGCCTCAGTATACCCCGTTGATGCGTCATATTCTGCCGAAAGCGATTCGATCGGATCGAGCACGTCGACCCGCACTCCAGCTTCTTGTGCGATGGTTTTCGCGAGCGCATCGCTCGTCAATGATTCAAAGAAGACGGTCGTGATGTGGCGCGTCCGTACGAGGTCGACGAGTTCCGCGATCGCCGATGCTGACGGCTCTTCCTCGGGGTTGAGCCCGGTGATGCTGTGAACGGTAAAGCCGTATCGACGTGCAAGAAAACCAAAAGCGTCGTGCGCAGTGACGATTTCCGGAACCCCGCAATTCACAAGTGTTTCTTTGTACGCAGCATCGATTGCCGCAAGCTCTGCAATCTTGCGCTGCGTGTTCTCGTCAATGAGCTCCGCATGTGCTGGATCGACTTGCTCAAGCTGGTGACCAATATCGAACACAATGTCTTGCGCATAGACTGGGTCGAGCCAAAAATGCGGATCGAATTCTGGAAGATTCAAAGAATCGAGGGCGAGAATCGTGCTATGCACGCGCCCATCTCCATCAACAGCGCGCAACGCCCACTCGTCGATCGTGCCGTTCACGAGCAAGAGCTCGGCGTCCTGCATCCCCTTCACATCATTGATCGTTGGTTCATATTCGTGTGGCTCCACACCTGAATCAATGACGGTCGTGATGTCTGCCGCGGGATCGAGATCTGCTGCGAAATACGCCAGTGGATAGATGGTGGCAGTAATCGAAATTCGTCCGTCATCCTTCGTAAGGTCGAACATCTGATTCTCTGGAAAGAACGTGAGGTAGGCCAAGCCAGCGGCCCAGATGGCGATGACGCCTAACGAGATGCGGAAGAGCAGGCGTTGCATAGGCCGAAAAATTCTAACGAATGACGAAGAATAGTGAATTTGGTTTTTTTCTCAATGTTGCGCTGTTCGTCACTGAAATCATCACCGACGTCAACATCGGCTACGGCGTCACATTTCACACAAACCACGTGATGATGGTGACGATCATAGGCAAACTCAAACCGTTTAATGTGATCATGGAAATAGACGGGCTGAATGACGGAAGCGTTGGTCAAAATGTCGAGTTCTCGGTACAGCGAGGCAAGGTGGAAGTCGACCTCGTATTTTTCGAGGGCTTGCCGTAATTCGTCTATGGAAAACGGCTTCTCTTGACGTTCAACGATCGCGAGAATCGCTAAACGAAGTTCTGTCATCCGAAATCCCTCCTCGGCAAGCTCGGCGGCAATCTGTGTCTGTCTGTTGAGTGATGGCTTCATACGAGAGATATCTTAACGCGAATCATTCGCATTAGCAAATACCCCTCCACAGAAAAGACTCCCCCAGCCTCGGCTGGTTCTGGCTCAGATCTCAACCCTTTCAAAAGAATCAGGCTCACCCCCGTGCTAAACTCCAACGCACCACAATCTCAGCTCCCCCTTCTTTAAACGCTTCTTCAGCCGCATGCATCGTTGCCCCCGTGGTCTCAACA
>CAYHKX010000040.1:0-6214 GCA_964357305.1 uncultured Gammaproteobacteria bacterium
GCTGTCCTCACACGACAGAGGTCGGTGGTTCGAACCCACCAACATCCACCAAAAAACCTTCAGATTCTGGAGGTTTTTTGATTCTTCGATTGCTGATTTTTGTTTTACGGTATACTCTTACCGGGTTCACTTTCGTCTGGTTTCCGTATGCACAATGACGAATCTTCCGTTGATTTCCTTCAACAATCATCACCAATGCTTTCCGAGCGGCAGGCTCGGGCGCGGATTAGCTCGGTGACCAAGGCGCTGAGCGTCGGGGCGATGCTTTTTGTTGTGGTTGCCGCGTTTACGAGCACGAAAATCGCTCGAACGACCGCGGAAGAGCCGGAAGCGGCTGGTGGGTTTTCGCTCTTTTCTTCTCTCCGTCGTCTCGTGGTCGCTCCAGATAAATCCTTGAATGGTGAGGATGGTGATCGAATCAATGTTTTGCTCCTTGGCGTTGGTGGAGAAGGGCATGAAGGCCCAGAACTCACGGACACGATGATTGTCGCGAGCTACAAACCATCGACGAGCGAGGTGGGGATGATTTCCATTCCGCGCGATCTTACCGTGAACATTTCTGGATACGGATATCGGAAAATTAATGCAGTGAATGCACTGGCGGAAACGGAGGAGAGCGGTTCGGGACTTGATGCAGCAGCGAATACGATCGAAGAGATTTTTGGGCAAAGTGTTGATTACACCATCAAGGTGGATTTTGGTGGGTTTGAGGAGATCGTTGACGATCTTGGTGGCATTGACGTTTACGTCGATCAATCATTTGAAGATTTTACCTACCCAGTGGATGACGGAGAGGGAAATGTGAGGACCGTTTCGTTTACTGCAGGCTGGACGCACATGACTGGGGAGACCGCGTTGCAATTTGCCCGCTCGCGTCACGGAACAAACGGCGAAGGTTCAGACTTCGCGCGCGCAGCACGTCAACAAAAAATGTTGCTTGCGGTGAAAGATCGCGCGCTTTCCTTGAACGTGTTATTGAATCCCGCAAAGTTGAATAACGTGATTTCCACGATTCGTAAGAATGTGAGCACGAACATGTCGTTGTGGGAAATGATGAAGGTTGCGGAGTATATTCCTACCATCGACCGTACACAGTTAGTGATGCGGGTGCTGGACACCGCGCCAGGAAGCTCGTTGTACTCCACGATGATCAACGGCGCGTACGTCATTCTGCCGCGTCATGAAGATTGGAGTGACTTGAAACTTATTGCAAAGAATATCTTTGACGACGAGCCAGTTGCGACGTCGCAAGAAGCCGCGTTGCCAGACAAGCCAACAAGCAGCGACGGTGTGCGGATTGAAATTCAGAACGGAACGCCAACCACCGGGCTTGCCGCGCGCACCGCGGAGCTTCTTGAAAGTTCCGGTTTCACTATTGCACTTGTGAGTAACGCGGTAGAACGCGATTATCAAAAGACGATGATTTTTGATTACTCGAATGGGAAAAAAGCTGAGGAGCTTGCATCGTTGCAAGAATATTTGGATGCGGAGGTTATTATGACACCGCAAGGATATCTTTCTTCTGATGCTGTGGTACCCGACGGTCTCGGAACCGCGCCGCAGAGCACGGTCGATCATATCGATTTTCTTATTATCATCGGTGAGAATGGAACGGATTTAGTTTTGAATTAGCGCGATATGTCAAAGACGCCAAAGATCGCGCTCATTGGGCGAACGAACGTGGGAAAGTCCTCGTTGTTCAACCGTATGGTCGAAGAACAGAAGTCACTCGTGAGCACGGTTGCGGGAACCACCCGTGATCGTTTTGAAGCAGATTGTATTTGGCGCGGTGAAGTCATGCGGCTCGTCGACACTGGCGGATTAAACGTGGATCGTGCGAATGAAATTGAACAGAACATCGTTGAGCAAGCGACGATTGCGATCGACGAATCTGACGTGATTTTCTTTGTCGTCGACATGACCGTTGGGCCAACGCCGGAAGATCGTGAGATCGCAAAACTTCTTTTCTCGAAAAAGAAACCAGTAATCGTTCTTGGGAATAAAGCGGACACTGCGGCGCTTCGTGCGCGTGTTGATGGCGATGATTGGCGTTCGTGGGCGTTAGCACGTCCGGTGCCAGTGTCTGCGAAGCAGGGGACCGGTGTTGGTGATGTGCTAGATATCGTGCGCGAGAAATTGATCGAGATCGGCATGCCACCACAGGATATTACGGAAGTTGCCACCATGCGCGTGGCGGTGCTTGGCGAGCCGAATGTCGGAAAGTCGACGCTTTTGAATTCGCTGATTGGATCAAAACGATTCATTACCGCAGACTTGGCGCATACCACGCGTGAACCGAATGACGCGCCAATTGAGCACAACGGCAAGAATTACCTGTTTATCGACACCGCTGGTATTCGCAAGATGTCCAGCATTCGTAATGCTGGAGCACATTTAGAACTCCAAGGCGTTCAGCGCACGCTTGAAATTTTGGAACGTACCGATGTGGCGTTATTTGTGCTGGACGTGAAGCAGGGGATTACCGCGCAAGACAAACATCTCGCTGGTGTGCTCGCTGAGGCTGGCGTGAGCGTGATTATCGTTGCCAACAAGTGGGATCTCGTTGAAGATAAAACACCAACAATGATCAACCAGGTGGAAAAATACATTGCGAGTTTGTTGCCGCACTTGAAGTACGCACCAATGGTGTTCGTGTCTGCATTATCTGGATTACGGACGAAAACGCTCTTCGATACGATTGATGCCGTCTTTGCTGCACGGTTCATTCATTTGCCGGATGCTGAAACGAAAGCGTTTATTTCTCGCCTCATCGTCAAACATCGCCCGAGTCGGGGGAAGGGCGTGAAACACCCGCGTATCGTTTCCTTCTTCCAGTGTGCTACCAATCCGCCAACGTTCATGTTGAAAGTAAACTTGTCGCGCAAGGATTCGCTTGCAGATTCGTATTTGCGATTTATTGAGAACGTTCTCCGTGATGAATATACGTTTAAGGGAACGCCGATTCGGATTCGTGTGCAAGCAAGCCGAAAATCGCATACCACGTATGGAGACTAATACACGCATGATTGTTGGTCTTGGGAATCCAGGGAAAGAGTACGAGCGTACACGGCACAACGCGGGATTCATGGTGGTGGACGCATTCGCGAAAGCGCACGGCATGACGTGGAAGCACGAGGCTGGGCTTCGAGCAATGATTGCCGAAGGAAATATCGACGGCACAAAAACGATTCTTGTCAAACCAACGACGTACATGAATGCTTCCGGTGAAGCAGTGCGAATAGTAATGGATCGGTTCCATGTATTGGGAATATCGATCCTCGTGGTTTCTGATGACGTCGATCTCCCGCTTGGTTCTATGCGGTATCGAACCGAGGGCGGACCCGGTGGACATAATGGATTGAAATCCCTCATCTCCTGCTTGGGAACCCAAATCTTTGCCCGCTTGAAAATCGGTGTCGGTGCGCTACCCGAGCACATCGCCCTGGAAGAATATGTCCTCGGAAAGTTTATGAAAGAAGAACACGGGATCATTGATCGTGTCGTCGTAAAAGCACTCGAGATTCTGGATTCTCCGTCGGCGGTACAAGAAACAACATGGACGGTGGAATAAAAAAAGAACCGAGAGCATCGGTTCTTTTTGGTAGCTGGGGCGGGGATCGAACCCGCGACAACAGGCTTATGAGTCCTGTGCTCTACCGACTGAGCTACCCAGCCATGGGAAAATGAATGAACCGATCGGAAGAATATCAAAAAACTCTTCCTGTCGCAAGATGACGGGGCAAAGAGAATATGTTATTGTGACATTCAACTATGCTTTTTTCCCGAAAACAGGGGAGTACGGAGGACCATCAATTCATGCGATGGTTTGGGCCGACGTTGGGAGCGTTTGCGTTGTTTATTGCGGAAATTGTGCAGATTGCGGTGCTTGCGCTCGCGATTATTCTTCCGGTTCGGTACTTTCTTGTTCAACCGTTCGTGGTGAAGGGTGCCTCCATGGAGCCGAATTTTTACGACAGTGAATATCTCATTATCGACGAGCTCACCTTTCGATTCCGCAATCCTGAACGCGGCGAAATCGTTGTTTTTCGTCCGCCGCAGCATGATGATCAATACTACATTAAGCGTGTGATTGGCTTGCCGGGGGAGACGGTGGAGGTTCGAAACGGACTGATTACGATCTATAACGAGGAATATCCGAATGGATTCACGCTCGTGGAATCGTATATCAGTGAGGTGACGGAAGGCCGCGATCGCCGAACACTTGGAGTGGATGAGTATTATCTCCTCGGCGACAACCGAGACGCGAGCCTGGATTCCCGATACTTTGGCGCTGTGAACATTAGTGAATTCATCGGTCGAGTCTGGGTTCGGGGATTGCCGTTTGATCGGGTTTCGACGTTTGATATTCCCACGTATTCAGAGTAAGGTCGGACTTCCGCATTTGGTCTATTTTCGACTCACAACATCGGAAACTCGCTCAACGTACCATGAAGTACGCCTCGCGAGCTTTCCTCGTTGTTCATCGAAACTAGCCGCAAATGCAAAAGTCCGATACACTCGCTCCATTCATTATCTCTATGCCAACCGAAAAATCAGAAGCACCAGGTGTTGACGCAAAGAAGAAGTCGAAGACCCCAGAGACCCTTCGTGGGTTCCGTGATATTTTGCCAGACGAACAGTCAGCGTGGGATAAAATTGAGTTCCTTGCCCGTTCCATGGCGCGAACGTACGGTTTTGGCCGTATTCGTATGCCAGTATTGGAAGCGACGACGCTGTTTGAGCGTTCAGTGGGAAAAGACACCGATATCGTCGAAAAAGAAATGTTCACGTTTGTGGATCAAGGCGGTGTGAAAATGACCTTACGTCCAGAGGGCACCGCGCAGGTTGCTCGTGCATACATTGAGCACGGCATGGTGAACCAATCGCAGCCGGTAAAGATGTGGTATTTCGAGCCTTTCTTTCGTCATGAGCGCCCACAGGCTGGACGGTACCGTCAGTTTTGGCAGTGGGGACTTGAGGCGATTGGTTCGGACGATCCTGTGGTCGATGCACAAATCATTTTGATGTCACAGCGGTTCTGTCGCGATCTTGGTCTCGATGTTGTGGTCCAAATCAACTCCCTCGGCACACCACAATCGCGCAAGGCGTACGTGGCTGAGCTGGTGAAGTATTTTAAGCAGCACAAGAAAAAGCTTTCGGATACGGATCAGAAGCGTTTGGTGAAGAATCCATTGCGCTTGCTTGACTCGAAAGAGCCGGGAATGGAAGAACTCAAAGCCGCTGCGCCACAAATTTTTGACTATCTTGATGAAGTGTCGAAGGCGCATTTCATGAAGGTGCTTGAGTATTTGGACGAGACGGAAGTGCCATATGCTTTGAACCCATGCTTGGTACGTGGACTTGATTACTACACGAAGACCACGTTTGAACTGACACTCGCAAATGCGACGACACCAGAACTCGAAGGGCTTGCGCTTGGTGGTGGCGGACGATATGACGGATTGATTTCGATGCTTGGTGGTCGCGAAGGTACGAGTGCCATGGGCGTAGCGCTTGGTGTGGAACGATTGGTTATGGCCATGAAGGCGGCAAATTCTGTGCCTCCACGCCGGGCAAAGGTGGACGTGTTCTTCTGTCAGCTTGGCGAAGCGGCGCGTCGTAAGGGCTTGGCGGTGTACGAAAAGTTCCGTGAAGGACGCATTGCTGTGGGGGAGGCGTTCGGCAAAGGAACCCTCAAGGCGCAGCTCGAGATTGCGGACAAGCTCAAGGCCCCAATTGCCGTGATTCTCGGCCAAAAAGAAGTGCTCGACGGCACCATCATTATCCGCGACATGGAGTCTGGTGCGCAGGAAATTGTCGACGTGGAGAAAGTCGTTGGAATCATTAGTAAACGCCTGAATATTCCGGAAGACGAGATGTAGACCAATAGTGTGAAGCAGAACGTGGCTAATATTAGCCACGTTTTGTTATATGTCCCTTGACGTTATGTGATGAATTTGGTAGGTTTTACTGTCCTGCCGTGGGCCTATTTTTGCGCGAAGATACAACACTTTTCGCAAGCATAGGCCCAGGGCAGACGGGAACCTTCCCAATCTGCACTGCATTTGCCGAACGTTGCGCTCCAATGGTTGGCAGCGCTGCGTGTGTCCAAGACCTTGTGACCACCATCCCGGTGGTTCCTGGAGCGAAGTTATGAGCCGCATGTTCGGAGCCCTCGGGCTCTTTGGTGTCATCCTTTCGGGCTGCTTCAAGC
>CAYHKX010000041.1:0-6182 GCA_964357305.1 uncultured Gammaproteobacteria bacterium
GAGACCCGAGTTCCATGACCACATCTGGTAGATCTTCCGAAACAGTGTTCTCCTGAAAGTACGTATATGCACCCGTCGCGTAAACAATCCCAATAAACGCGCCGATTCCGAGCAGGGATTGAAGGATTTTTTTCATACTTGCTCAGTATAGCGAAACGGACGGAAGCTTGCGTACTCCCGTCCATTCTCGTGTTGCCCTGATTCACCGTGGGTTGAAGGGTGCGAGCTGTTCCTTGAGCCCCCTGGGGAACAGTTAGCAAGGGCTCCGTGCATTATTCGAAAGGCGCACGATGCGTCCACCGCCCCTTCCGCTATCTTGCTCGATCAGTCCATTGAAACTCTTGCTGCCCAGAGTCTGAGAGAGTCCGTTCACGTTGCGATCAACGTCCTTCGCGAGTTCGCGAAGTGTACACTGTCCGCCGCGCCTTTGGAGTGCTTCGATGATTTCTTTCACTTCAGCTTTCGTGACCGCCATGGTTCTGACCTCCGGGTGGCAGTGTACCGGTCCGAATCGGCGGTGTCGAGAAGAGCATTTGGTACCATGCTTCCATGAAACGTGAATCTGTATCATTCCAGAGCGAGATCGATCGATGGAACCTCGAGGGAACGCTTGTGATTGGCGTTGATGAAGTTGGTCGGGGTTGCCTTGCTGGCCCAGTTGTTGCTGGCGCTGTGATGTTTGATTGGACGAATCTGGAGCCGATTCTCAATCTCTCGCAACAATTTCCAATCCGAGCCAGCAAAACACTCAGTCGTAAGCAGCGTCAGGAAACGTCCAAAGCGATTCGGAGCGTTGCGCTCGCCGTCGGCGTAGCTGAGATCGATGCAACCATCCTCGACGAGATCAATGTCCGTCAGGCGACGCTGCGCGCGATGGGCGATGCAGTGCGATCTCTCCCCCCTGCCAAGGGGGGAGTTGGAGGGGGGTGGAACCCGCTCGTTCTCGTCGACGGCAATCAGCGCATTCCTTCACTCGATTTCCCGCAAGAAACTATCATCAACGGCGATGCGAAGGTGTTTTCCATCGCGGCGTCATCGATTGTTGCGAAAGAATATCGTGATGCACTCATGGAACGGTTTGACGAGACAACTCCCGGCTATAATTTTTCGTCGCACAAAGGGTACGGCACGAAAGTCCACGTTGAGGCAATCCGGCGATTGGGACTCTCACCGATTCATCGAAGAACGTTCTGGCACGGGTGATATACTCTACGCAATATGGCAAAGCGTTCACTAAAAAAAGTTCCGTGTATCACCGTGCTCGAAATTGGGTTGATTTTGGCGATTCTTTCGTTTGGCCTTGGCGCGTTTCTCCTCATAATCGCCGTTTAGGTGTTTGCGTTGTTTTTCGGGTGATTTCACGCTAGGATTGGGGTCTATGGATGCCCTTCGCGACGTGCTTGATACACCAGGAACTCACGCGCCAAAATTTACGCTTCCACAAGGCCTGAAGTGTGAGGCGATTCTTGCGATTGCGGAGAAAAAGGGTGAACCAGTGTGGGTGACGAAGAAGCGCCTTGCGGGACTCGATTTTGTACTTTCGCATGATCGACCAAATTTCGGACCCGCGCTCGACGCGCTCGATCCGTCTTCGATCTCGTTTTTCGTTCAGCCGAACTCGACGGAACAGCGCACGTGGGACGACGTACCGGAGGAAATTCGTTCGACGTTCGAGAAGCTCGGTATTCCAGAATCAGAACGGAAAGGATTGGCAGGTGTTGGCGCACAGTACGACTCTGAGATGGTATATCACAATTTGCAAAAAGATCTTGCGGATCAGGGTGTGGTGTTTTTGAATATGGATGTCGCGGTGCGTGAATATCCTGAACTCGTCGAAAAATATTTCATGACGAGCTGTGTGCCGATACATGATCATTATTTTGCCGCGCTACATGCCGCAGTGTGGAGTGGTGGGACGTTCATTTATGTTCCAAAGGGGGTAAAGGTAGTCATTCCGCTTCAAGCGTACTTTCGGATGAACGCAGAACGTGGCGGGCAGTTTGAACACACGCTGATCATTGCGGATGAAGGATCGGCAGTTGAATACATCGAAGGCTGCTCGGCACCAAGGTACGACAGCGCGGCGCTTCATGCCGGGTGTGTGGAGATTCATGTAAAAAAAGGCGCAAGTGTGAAGTACATGAGTATCGAAAATTGGAGCAAAAATACATTTAATCTTAATACGAAGCGTGCGCTGGTTGACGAAGACGCGTTGATTTCATGGGTGAATGGCAACATGGGAAGTGGGGTGACGATGCTGTACCCAATGTCTGTACTTCGCGGCGCGCGATCAAAATCCGATTTTCTTGGCGTGGCGTTTGCAGGGCCAGGGCAGGAGCAAGATACGGGGCATAAAGTCGCACTCGTGGCGCCGAATACGTCTGCAAACGTGCGTTCGAAGAGTATTGCAATGGGTGGAGGAATTTCGACGTATCGGGGGCTGGTGAAGGCCACTGCCGCTGCGGTGGATTCGAGTGTTTCTGTGGTGTGCGATACGCTCATGATGGACGGCCAATCGAAGGCGATGACCATTCCTATTATCGACGACAGTGCTCCTGACATGACTGTAACGCATGAGGCATCGGTGGGGAGGCTCAACGATGCGCAACTTGCGTACCTTTCTACTCGTGGTCTGGATGGTGACGCCGCGCGTAGGGCGGTGATCAGTGGATTTCTTGATCCCATTGTCCGTGAACTGCCGTTGGAGTATGCCGTCGAGTTTCTTGAGTTAGTGAACCTTGAAATGGGTGGTGCAGTCGCATAAATAAAGAATACAAACACACTCCACCTGAATTAAACGAAGTTTGTGACAAACCCGGTTACTCATAAACCCGGTTTCTATCATTCAAAGCCTAGCTTGGATGAGGCTAAGCCTTGAGGAGATTGAGCTTCAACAGCATGAGAATTATGATCGACGAACGCGAAAAACCTTTGTCCGAAGTGACGCCGATGATTGCGAAACAGGTTTTTGTCGTTCTAGCAGGAACTGAACAGCGCGTTCAGATCGATCCGTCTATGAGTACATCGATTTCGGCGCGGGTTGAAGCTGGTGGAATGCTTTCGGTGATTATCGCTGGTGTTGTCAATGAAGATATTTCGATAACGCGCAGGGTCGAACTCGTTGGCAGAGATGCGAAGGTTGAACTCCTTGCTGCATGCATGATTGCTCCAGGCGTGACATTTCGATGTGATGATGACGTTCGGGTACGTGCGAGCGGTACAACATGCACTATTGACGATCGGTGCGTTGCGCAAGGTGAATCCAAGGCGATTGTGCGACAACGTGTTGTTGTGGATCAAGACATTGTCGATGCTACGATTGAAACGTCGGTGCGTGGCATGCTGTTGGGTGACGGTGCTCGTATTCGTGCGATTCCTGAACTCCATATTGCGTCAAACTTGGTACGAGCAAAGCACGCAGTAGCTATTTCACGTCCTTCTCTAGCAATGACAGCATATTTCGCGTCACGAGGCATCGATGCGATAGCCGCACGAACCATGATCGCTGACCAACTTTTGTGTCCGATCGAGACAAAACTGACCGTTGTATGAACGACATTCGATCACAATTTCCTGGACTTCGACCGGATGTCGCGTATCTCGATAATGCGGCAACCACACAGATCTGTTCTGCAGCTCTCGACGCGATGCACGCGTATCTTCGCGCTGGCCGATCGAACGTTGGTCGTGGACTGTACCCAATGGCGGAGACGTCCATGAACGCCTACGAAGATTCTAGAAAAACGATTGCAAACTTCGTTGACGCTGATCCTGCGACGACCGTGTTCACGAAAAGTGTGACGGAAGGATTGAACGCAATTGCGTTTGGTGTCCGGTCGATACTCAATCCTGGCGATGAGATTCTCGTCAGCCCATTCGAGCACCACGCAAACCTCCTTCCATGGCGTCGCATTGCTCGCGAACGTGGTGCGATTGTTCGCACAATGCCGATGACGAATGATTTTGTGCTCGACGTCGATGGTGCGGTTGCGATGATGAACGAGAAAACAAAAATCATTGCCACGACGATGGTCTCGAATGTACTCGGGACGATCGTACCAATACAACAGATTATTTCTGCTGCCACGACGTCCAACGCCCAACGTCCAACGCCCTTCATCATCATCGATGCCGCGCAAGCTGCCGTCCATCTTCCAATCTCCATGCGCGATTTGGGTGCCGACGCGATCGTCTTCGGCTCACACAAATGTTACGGTCCCGCCGGAGTTGCTGTGATGGCACTCTCACATCGTCTCGCGTCAACCATGGAGCCAATGCTGGTTGGCGGTGGCACGGTCGACGCAGTCGGCGCTGACACTGAAGTGTGGCGTGATATTCCCACACGCTTCGAAGGCGGCTCCCCAAACGTCGAAGGCGCGGTCGGATTCGCGGCGGCACTGCAATCTCTCCCCCTGCAAAGGGGGAGTCGGAGGGGGTGCGAAATCCTCCGAACAAAGCTCGTTACCAGTCTCCGATCCATCTCTGGCATCACGATCTTCAATCCCCGCGAAGCGGTGGGCATTGTTTCTTTCACCGTCGACGGCGCGCATCCGCACGACATTGCCGATCTTCTCGGTCAACGTGGCATCTGTGTCCGCGCCGGCCATCACTGCGCACAACCGCTTGTTGATCGGATTGCTCCACACGGCGGAACCGTTCGCGTAAGTTTGGCGGCGTACTCTACCGAGGAGGAGGTTGATCGTTTTTTGGCGATGCTCCGCGAAGTTTCGGCATTGCTGGCATAGATATGGAATATCAAGAGCTCCTCGCGCTTGCGAAATCGACCATCAACACTGGCGAGCTCGACGGCGCACATGTAACGGGGGAGGCGACGAACGCGTCTTGCGGCGATTCGTGTCGTGTGTGGGTACGGATTACGGACGGCACAATCGAAGGAATGACGTACGACGCAAAAGGCTGTGTGATCAGCCGCGCAGCAGCCTCGATCCTTGCCGCGCAGGGCGCACTCTCGATTATCGAGGCGCGTTCAATGAATGGCGATGCGATTCGCGTCCTCCTCGGTGTTTCCATCTCCCCACTTCGCGAACGATGTTTGACGACGGTGCTTGCCGCACTGCACAATGCGCTGAATTCGTATGAGCAACTTCCTTCCGTCATTGCGAGAAGCGTAATCGCGACGCGGCAATCCAGGTGAACCTAGATTGCTTCGCTGCGCTCGCAATGACTGAATTATGAGGCCTATGAAACTCGAAATGAAAAACGTGTCGATTGCCCGTGGTGGACGAGAAATTCTCTTGAATGTTTCGTTTTCGGCGGATTCCGGCGACTGCGTGGTGATTCGTGGGAAGAACGGCGTCGGGAAGAGCTCGTTATTTGCCGCGATGATGGGACTCGATGGCGTCGATGTGATACATGGCGAAGTTCTTGTTGACGGCGTATCAATTCTCGAGAAGAAAACGTTTGAACGCGCACGGTCTGGGATTTTCCTTGCACACCAAGAGCCTCCAGCGATCGATGGTGTGTCACTCTCTTACATGGCTCGCGCGGCAATGGAGGCTATGTGCGGCATTGTTGACGTTCCGGAAGCGCAGGCACGAATTCGCGCAGCATCGGAAGCGCTCGAGCTTCCCGAAGGCTTCGTGCATAAAATGTTGAATGCTGACATGAGTGGGGGGGAGAAAAAACGCGCAGAAATGTTCCAACTTCTCGTCACCCAACCTAAACTCGCGCTCCTCGATGAAATCGACTCCGGCGTGGATGCTACGACCCAAGTGATTTTGTTACGGGCGATCGAATCCCTCCGATTGTCCGGAACAGCATTTATTGTCGTGACGCACTCAGATGCGTTCGGAAAAGCGCTGAATGCTTCGCGAATCGTCGAGCTTTAGCACTCTTCACAAGAGACTGCTAAGTTGGTACTATTGATTCACTATGTCTGACGTCTCCAACAACTATTTGATCCCGTCCGTGATTGAGAAAACGAGTAATGGCGAGCGTGCATATGATATTTACTCGCGACTGTTGAAGGATCGCATCGTATTCCTTGGAACTGAGATTGATGACGGCGTAGCAAACGCGGTGATTGCGCAGTTGCTTTTTCTTGAGAGTCAAGATAAGGAGAAGGATATTACGATGTACATCAACTCGCCGGGAGGGTCGGTGACGGCTGGTTTGGCGATTTACGATACAATGCAGTACATCCAGCCGAGGGTTTCCACGGT
>CAYHKX010000042.1:0-6123 GCA_964357305.1 uncultured Gammaproteobacteria bacterium
GTGTGAGAGATTTTTGCTCAAGGGAAGGGTGTTCGTGTCCTTCAAAAGGACAAGAGACTTTTGTACGGCCTCGCGTGCGACAGTGCGATGCTCGGAAGAACCAACGGCGAGCAGCTCCTCATTTTTTATAGATTTAGTATCAAAAAGTCCGATTGAGAACTTCGCGCGGAGGATTCTTCGTGTGGCATCGTCCAACCGTTCGTGCGTGATTGCACCTGTATCAAGCGCGCGTTCCATGGACGCCGTGAACGTTTTAAAGTCGAAGGGGAGCATCACCATGTCTACTCCGGCGTTGATCGCGGTAATGACGGAAAGATATTTGTTCTTCGATATTTCGTCCACGCCATGCCAATCAGAAACAATAAAGCCCCCAAAACCAAGCTCGTTCTTCAGCACGTCTGTTAAAAGGTACTGATGAGCGGTGAGCTCGATACCATTCCATGAAATGTGACCAACCATCACGCTTTGTACGCCAGCGTCAATTACTGCGGCGAACGGAGGAAGATGCGTGGTTCGCAAAGCCGTTTCGTCAAGCACTGTTGCGCCCTGATCAATGCTGAACTCGGGATTCGTAGAAGAGCCCCAGACCATCGCACCGGTTCCAAGGTAATGTTTTGCTGTGCCTATGACCGCTTTTGATTGGAGGCCTGTCAGATACGCAACACTGAGATCACTGACCACAGTGGGGTCTGAGCCAAATGTTTCGTACGTCCGACCCCAGCGGGTATCATCAACAACATCGACGGTTGGTGAAAAACTCCAATTCACTCCGGTGGCGAACAATTCCTGCGCCGTGACTTCACCGATTCGACGAACGAGATCTGCGTCTTGGGTCGCCCCAAGTCCCAAGGCGTGAGGGAATATGGTTGCGCCATAGACATTGCTATGGCCGTGTACGGCATCCACGCCGTACAGGAGCGGAATGCCTAATCGGCTCTGTTGTGCGGCATGTTGAAAATTGTTGATCATGGCGAGCCATGCCTCTGGGGTGTTTGGATCCGGATTGCCACCACCTCCACCTAAGAGTGCGCCAATCCCGTAGCGTGCAAGGTCTGAGGTATCGGTAATGCTATTTTTTTCCACCAACGCAAGTTGACCAATTTTTTCTTGTGTCGTCATGCGGCTCAGAAGATCCTCAACGCGGACATCGATCGAAAGCGACGCATCGCGGTAGGGTGCAGTAAAGCGGAGTGCCGTCTGCCGTACAGGGAAATAGAGCCCCGTAAGGATGACGGCAACCGTTGCGAGCACCATGCATTTGCAGAACAGAATGGTGTTCATAGAACAGCGCACAGAAGTTCACGTCATGTTATTCCTTTAGCTCGGCTGGAATTTCAGTTGGAGTCGGGATCTCGACGTTGATTGTGGTCGGTTCTGCTTGCTGCTGGGACATGTTTCGAATTGCAGGGAGTGCGTACACAAAGAACAGCGTAATAATAGCTGTAACAGCCACAATACCAAGAATGAGTTCCATGACTGAGCCACTTTCGCTTGGCGGAGTATTGATGATCGTTGTCATAGGAAAATCGTGTTATGACATTTTAGAGAACCTTTTCACCACGAATAATTTTGATGAGCACAACAATGATGGCAATAGCCAGAAGAATATGAATAAAACCACCGAGTGCGTTAGATGTGACGAGACCAAGGAACCATAAAATGACGAGAATGACCGCGATGGTATACAGCATAGTGGTGAAATATTATGGATAAAATGGGAACGTTGACGGTTATGACGGTGTCTTCATGGACCGTTGAATGGTGCGGATCAGTTCTCGGACGACGGGATTACGACGATCCAGTTTGGAAAAAATATTTTTTCCAGTTCTCTGTTTTTCAATCAGCCGTACGTTGACAAGCACTTTGATGTGCTGTGACGTCAACGGAGTGGAGATGTGGAGAATCTTTGCAATCGTGCTCACCGACATCTGCGGCTCATTCGTCAAAAGACGAAAGATGCGCAAACGTGTCTTGTCTCCAAGTGCCTTAAACGTTGCCGCAAGATCCCTATCAGTCTCGTTGAGCACCTTTCTGTTCGAACGAATTTCTGCATCAGTAAGCATATGGATATTAATAGTTAATTAATTGTTTAACTATTTACTTATATTGAGTATATACCGCTCTGCGCGCTCTGTCTAGTCCCGATGCCCAACGTCGTCATTCACTGAAAGAAAAACATTGTCACGAGTGCATGACATTTTTCAATAAAAGCCCGCGATTGCGCCCGTCGACCGTTCTGCTCCGAATAAGTCCGTCGGCTCGCCTTTTTCCAGGAGACTGTGTTTGAGCTCTCCGAGCGCTGACTCCAATTCTTTCGCAGTAATCGTCGCCTGCTTTTTTGTGAGGTTTTTTACTTCGAGTTGATCCTTGTCGTACGCCCCAGATTTCGCTTGATAAATCGCGAGTTGATTTGTGATTGTATCTTTAGGCTTCATACTCACGCCAGTATAACGAAATCCCAGCATTTTGCTGAGATTTCGTTGGCTCCGCGTCGTTGATCGCGTTCGAACGGCGATTGAGGAGTATGAGGGCTATATCAGTCTCCCGAGATTCATAAAAATGACGATACAGCGATTATAAAAGAATCCAATCTTCAGGATGGTCGATATCGTTGAGGCCGCCTTCGTCGTTTCGATATTTGCACGGATGTTCGTCACGATATTCTTTGGAGTATTCGAATGTTTCGCGAACATCAATCCCATAGGTCTGATATTCGAAAAACGTCGCGTCATCCATGTGAACGAAAACGGAATCAAGCGCTGCAAATGGACTGGTATATCCGTCGATTTCCACTGGGCTCGATGCACCAACTGCATACACAATATCAAAACCCCTATCTGGCACGTAGCCGAGAAGTTCTCCAGCGCGAACACGACCTCCTTCATGTATGGTATCGAGAATGTTGATGTGTTCGATACTAAACTGCCATTCACTTCCACCGTTGAGCCAGATTTCACCTTCCAATCCATGTTCTAGATTGGAACGAATCCCGGAAACCTCCGCATCATAAGGAGAGTACAACGGAACAATCCCTGTTCCTTGAAACTCAGGCTTGAGAATAACGTAGTGTTTCATATTCCGCCTGGATTCACTTTGATCGACTGGTACAACCGTGTGCCCCTGACAACTTCGAAATTTTGAGATTCTCTCTACCTTGCTCAAATCAACGAAACTTTGCGTGAGCATTGGGGGAGATGTGTCTGTAAGCTCCGGCTGACGAACGAAAAACACAAAAATACACACCGAAAAAACCGCGAATGTCGTAGTGGATAGAAGCCAATAACGAATCATATGTCTGAAGTATATCAGTTCGAGTCACACATCGGGTAGGCTAAAAAGATGGCAACCACTCCAGCAAAATGCTGAGGTGGTTGCTGGCTCCACTTGGTTGAAGCCGAAATGCTGTTCGACGCCTGCGACGGTGACGAACGAGAAGAAAAGCGAGATCTCCTCTAAATAACAAAACACCTTCAACGTCGACATCGTTGTGCTCCGTCACTGCGGGCGCAGCCACGAAGTAGAAACAGGAAACGGTTTAAAAAACAAAGTAGAAACCGTTTTCGGTTTCTACTTCATGGCTCCACGTCGTGGAACGCGTTAGAACGGCAGTTGAGGAATATGAGGGGTATATCAGCATCCCAAGATTCACAGGGGGAGATTTGGTTTAGTAACTTTTTAGTCCAGAATGCTGTCGCTTATCTTTTCCATGCCAGGTAGTGAAGAGTTGAGAATGATTTGGTGTGTATACGCACCGGTGCCGGCTTCAGTTCCCAAAATATATATCTCGTTATCACCGTTACCATCCGCGTCTCCGATTTTCACCCACCTCCAGTTCGTTGGATTAGAACTCCAGATCGATGAATTGTCTTCGAAATCTAAATTGCCATAGCTGTCATACACTTGAAATCCACTCAAACGATTATCTTTCGTTTGAAATTTGTACAATGCAACCCGGTAATCCTCACTTCCATCTCCGTTCAGATCCACCGAAGCGAGCTGAACTGAAGATGGATCGATGGTGATCATTGATTCCGATACGGTCTTTACGAATTGTGCATCTGTTGTAATCGCAACGTTCTTCATCGTTACAGTGATTTGTTTTTTTGTAAGGAGAACCGTGAAGCCTCCAATACCAATTATTGTAATAATGATAATGACGGGAAGGTATTCAACAAATCTTTTTAATTTCTGCATATACCCAAGCATATCATCATGATGAATAATCAACTTCACCTCATCGCCAACAACCGACACACTAAACCAATCATTTTCGATTTATCTTTTGGATTACTTTCCGCAATCAAGAGCGTTAATGCGGTGAGCGCTTCCGGAGACATGCGGGTTGGGTCAAGACGCTTGGCACGGCGTAAAAACCATACAAACGCAAAAGCACCGGAACGCTTGTTCCCGTCGGTAAACGGATGATTTTTGACGACGAAGTACAGCAAGTGTGCGGCTTTTTCTTCGATGCTTGGGTACATTGCTTTCCCAGCGTACGACTGCATGACATTGCCGACGATACCGTCGATCGCGCCCCTAGATCGTTCAACTCCGAACAGATCGGTTGCTTCACCTTTTCCTATCAAATTGCGTTTAAGTTGTACCAAGGCAGATTCAAGTTCTTCGGCAGTCAGCGTCGACTGTTTTTTGGTGACACCTTTTGTCTCGAGTGCGTCTTTATCGTACGCATCCAACGAAAGCCATGTGTCAGCAAAAGCACCAATAAGCTCAAGGACGCTCGCAGAATCAACGGCCTGGTTCACGGGGAGTAAGGACTTGATATCGCCGACCGCTTTCATGAATTCGTCGTAGTGCGCGGAAATTGCGGCACGGTTGATTGTGTAGCCGATGGTGATGTGTTGAGTCAGGACCTTTGTAGCCCATTGACGGAATTTGGTTGCTCGTTGGGAATTCACCCGATATCCAACAGAAATAATCATGTCGAGATTGTAGTACTCAATCTCACGTGTTACTTCGCGCTTACCTTCCTTTTGAACTGTTGCGATTTTTGCAACAGTTGCCTTTTGACTAAGCTCACCGCCTTCAAAGATATTCTGAATATGACGAGAAACACCCGATTTATCGGTATCAAAAAGATCAGCCATTTGTTGAAGATTGGCCCAAAGCGTTTGTTTCTTTGCATCCGTACGCAGCTCAATTGCGCCCGATTTGGCCTGATAGACGGCGAGCTGATTTGCAATGTTAATCTTGGATTTCATACGTGAATATCATTGTAGCAAAAAACACAAAAAAATCCTGACGGTACTTGCGAGATTTGGATAAAAAATACTATACGAATGCGTTTCAAGCAGATTCAAACCGTGCCTTGTTTTCAGTCATCCACGTATGCATTGCTGTCTTCTTTTCTTCGTCAGAAAGGCCAGCTTTATTATTCATCACATCAGCATGAGCTTGCATGTAATGCGGCATAAGCGCCTGCATCCATGCCTCAAAGGTTTCGCCTTCTGCGGCCACCTCACACAAATCACATTTCAATGTCTTCATAAGGGAGGTTAAAGAGTACTTCTCAGACTATACCAGTTCGATTCCCATTCGGGGTAGCCTCCAAAGATAGCAAAAACCCCAGCAAAATGCTGAGGTGATTGCCGGCTCCGCGTCGTGGAACGCGTTAGAACTGCGGTAAGGCAATGTAATAACTACCCGAGCATTCCGCGCACCTGCGGAAGAAACTGATCGAGCTCGTTATAGTCATGATGACTTCCAGGAAGGACGAGCATCGTATGTCGACCATCAAGTATTGCCGCGAGCTCCGCTGCTGAAATTACCGGATCGTTTTCGTTTTGTACAAACAGCGTCGGTGCCCGCCAATCTTCCAGCCACGCACGAACCGGAATTCCACGTTCAATGCCCCAATTCACTGCTGTTCCAAGGAAAACAGCCTTCTCGACACGGAGCCCCGCCTCGCGCACCGCTTTCATTGCGAGCAATGTCCCAGCAGATTTTGCAAAAATGATTACCGGTTCTCCATTTGCCATATCAACAAGCCTTGAAGTCTCATTTTGAAAATCTATCATTGGCTCGCCGGTTTCCCAATGGGTGTAGTATAAAATGTTTCCCCCGATCTCATTTTGAATCTCTTCGATTGATTGTCGGTTACCGGCG
>CAYHKX010000043.1:0-5878 GCA_964357305.1 uncultured Gammaproteobacteria bacterium
GTGATCACCAACGGAAAGTCCCGTGGTCCCCTCGTACCCGATGAGCTGCCCGGCCGCCACCTCTTCCGCGTCCCCGATGAAGATCTCGTCGAGGTGCGCCAGAATGACGTACGTGCCGTCACCCATGTCGATGTTCACGTGCATGCCGTAGTTCCTCGTGCGACTCTCGTCGTGCACGTAGGCCACGCCGCTCACTGGCACATACACCGGATCGTCGACATTGTTGGGCGTATCCCAATCCACGTCGTAGCGGGTGGAGGTGCCGTAGTGCGAGTACTCACCGTTCGCCCCCTGCGTGCAGAGCGAACGGTACCCCTCGGCGAATGGCAGATCGATCGTGAGGAGATCGGCCCCACCGCCAGGAATCCCCACGTCCTCATCCGGTACTGACGACATGTTGTCGCCGTATGCGGCCGAATGGCGCTCGAAGTCGAACGGCGGACAGCACGCAGAAACCGCGAACGTGATACCAAGAACACCAAGCATCACCAGCATGTCCCGAACCATGAAAACCTCCCACTCGTGACGAAGCGTGCGATCGACATTGATCTGCACACCCCTTTCCGATGGAGAATCGGAAAGGGATGCACAATCAGTAACGACGGCTCGAGAAAAGGGCTCCCCATTTATTCCTTTCCCCGAGCCGCGAAGGAGCAAACCATGACGACGCTGCAATCATTCCGAGAAATAATTTCGTTGCGCTCGTAATCGATCACTTCTTCTCTTCTGACACCGATGATCTGTCGGCTTGTTATCATCGTGACAAAAATTTTTCTAGTCGCCAATACAAAAAACTCGCGAAGGCCAAAAAACCATCGGACGAATTCCGACAAGCATGAATACAAAGCAATTTCCTCTCGAAAACCGTGCACTTCATCATCGGAACTTCTCCGACAGTCACTGTGGATGACTATGTTCCAAACTGTTCTTTATGCAAATACATCCCGATCTCATCAATACTAATACGACCGCCTTTACCAATCTGTTCCATGGTGTCCCGATGACGCAGTGTGACAGTCCCGCTCTCGAGAGTGTCGTAGTCTACCGTGACACACCACGGCGTCCCAATTTCATCTTGTCGGCGATACCGTTTTCCTATGGATCCACTTTCGTCATACTCAGCAGAAATGCCCTGCGTGCGCAACGCTTCGTAAATTTCCCACGCTTTATCTGCAAGTCCATCTTTCTTCATGAGCGGAAGTATCGCAATCTTGTACGGTGCAAGGCTATACGGAAGTGCCATCACCACACGCGTTTCCGTTTCACCCTTTGCCGTCGTCACGTCTTCTTCGCGATAGAATTCGAACAACGTTAACAAAAACAATCGGTTGAAGCCGCCGGAACACTCAACAATACACGGCGTATAGCGTTCGTTAGTCTCGGCATCGAAATAGCTCAAATCTTCCCCACTACACTTCGAGTGCTGATCGAGATCGTAGCTCCCGCGATGGTGCACACCTTCAACTTCCTTAAAACCAATTTCGCCAAAACGATATTCAATATCCCACGCATCAGATGCATAAAATGCACGCTCATCCTGTTCATGCTGACGCCAACGCACGTTATCCTCCGACAATCCAAGAAACTTCGTGTAGAACTCCCAACGATTTGTTTTCCACGCTTCGTACTGCGCATCTGCATCCGCTGGCTTACAGAAATACTGCACATCCATTTGCTCAAACTCACGCGTACGGAACATAAACTGCTTCACCGTAATTTCATTACGAAAGGCTTTCCCAATCTGCGCAATACCAAACGGCAGTTTGCGGCGCGTTACCATCTGCGTCGCCTTGTAATCCAAATAAATATTCTGACAGCTCTCACCCTTTAAGTACACAAGTGATGATTCGTCTTCCACTGGTCCAAGATGTGTTTTGACGAGAAGATTAAATCGCTTCGCTTTCGAGACAGAATTTCCATCTGGGCTCTTGATGTTATGTTCCCCGATGACACGATCCACGTCTTCTGGAGTCAGTGCGCCGGCATTTTCCATCACCCCAGCGTCCTCAATGAGATGATCTGCACGGAAACGGCGATGCGACACCAAATCTTCAACCAGCAGATCCGAAAACCCGCCGACGTGACCGGAAGCCTCCCAAACCTTCGGATGCATAAAAATCGCCCCCTCAATCTCCACCATGTCGGTGCGGCTCGTCACATTCCAAAACCGCCACGCCGCTTCCAGATTGTTCTTCAACAGCACCCCCAACGGACCAAAGTCGTATGTTGCAGCAAAACCTCCGTAAATGTCGCTAGAAGGAAACACGAACCCCTTTTGTGCAGAATAATGCACGATCTTCTCAAGACTTGCTTGCATATGGGGGAAGTGTAATGGAAATCCCAAAAATCACAAAACCCACATCATTGGTGAGTCAGGTGTATTTAGGCAAGTTTAAGACTGCCGCTGATCTTGAGGATCTGCTGCTCAGCGTCGTACATTCTTGGAGAATAATTATCGTCAATGAACTCTTCGAGATCCTTGTGTAACCGTTCTTCCATTACATCTATACGACGAATAATTCCCGCTTCCGATGCCTTGATCAATGCGTGCATCTCATCCCGAATGTCTCGTTTCAAAATATGATGATTTGCCTCAAGTCGTTCCTCGATCATCCGAGGTACCTTTGCATCAAGTCTCGCATTCAAAATTTCTTCAAACATCCCACGAAGCATGTTCACATCTTTTGTGTTGAGCATATCAATCGCAAATAAAGAATCTTCATGGGGAGTATTTCGATTCTATCACGACACGTTTTCTAAAACCATTTCGCGTATGATAGCGCCCAACGCATGCAATGCAGTAGGCTCACTATTCACCAAATATGCAGTTCCGCCTAATGCCCGAAACACCTCACACGTTCCTTCACTGTCCTCTAAAAGATATGCGCGCTGCATCGGGATCCCTTCTTGTTCAGCGCGATGAGAAAAATATGCCCCGCCGTCGTCGTACTTCATGCGCCCAATGCGGAACGAATTATCAATATCGTCAAAGACATCAAACACGGATTCTCGATGAGGAATACTGTACCGTTCTAGCGCATCCGTGTTGCCGGTCGCGAGAATAATTCGAAAATCCCGTTTCATTTCCCGTAATGCATGAATGAGTTTTTCTGAAATATCGATCGATCGACAATCCTGAACAAAGCTTTCAAAAAGTTCAACATACGGAGCGCCGGTGCCGCGCGCAACGAGTTCATGAAATTCTTCCGCGGTGTACTGCCCAAGCATCCATTGCCGGAACAGATTCGGCTGTTCCGTAAAAACGAACCGCTCAACATCTTCTGCAAAACCGTGCAGCGGGTGCGCAACATTTCTGAGAGATTTCCAATATGGATCGTACGATAACACGCCATGAAAATCAACAAAGAGCAATCGTGATTTTTTAGACATACACAATCATTCTGTCTTCTGCCGGAATAACGTCTTCCAACCACTGAGCGAATAGTAACCGTACGCAATCACCGTACACCAAGCGGGGATATTGATGCTTGCCGCGTTTTCTACTCACATATTTTTTCATTGACAGCATGTGACTAAGATTATATACATAATATGCTATTCAAGCTCGAGTAGCGCATCACCGTGAGAAACACATGAACGCAGTGATCGCCCTTCCTGAGGGCAACGACACCCGGATCAGCAACCCTGAGCTTTGGACTCGCATCCAAGCAATCGACCTGTCGATGGTGAAGATGAATATGGCGGTAACGATGTTGCTGATGTTCACACTCTGCTTGATGTTATGCGAGCTGACGGCGCGTACAAAGACGGAGACTCCTTAGGGGTACTTGGTTTTTCGCGCGGCGCCATGGAAGCCTGTATTGCAATGAAACAGGGATTACCAATCACCAACGCCGCGTTTGTTGGCGGAGTGTACGATTTTCGAAATGTTGCAGTCGAACGACCAGACATTCTCGCAATGTGGAAACGGGACGCGATGTTTGATGTGAATGATTATTCAATCGCAGATCGAAGCGCGATAACTTTCGTTGATACACTTCCAAATATCCCTTTTCTCCTTTTACACTCAGAACATGATGATCGTGTACCATCACGTCAAGCTCGCGACATGGCCTCAGCACTTGGTAAACGCGCAACGCTCAAAATATTCCCAGGAAATGATCATGGATTAGTGCAAATGCTTGACGAACGAAATCAGCTCATTACCGAATGGCTTTCTAAATAAACATCTTCCTGGGGAACATCCCCCCAACGCATTTCGCGTATTTTCCTATGAGCCTGTTACACAACCCTCCGCAACATCAGCCCAATCATTCTCACGTAAATCATCGATTCCTCACTTTTTGGCTACCATTCGTAATCTCTGGAAAGACGACGTGATTGTGAAAGACCCGAATCGCGTTTTTATGAAAAGAATATCATCCAATCAACTCAAAAAACTGCTTAACTCCTGTCGCTACGATGAAATACTGGACCGCCTTGCAAACTACAACGATGCGCATGCAACATACTTTCGCGCATTGGCACTTGATCAAATTGCTTCTTTTAAAAAAGAACGTGGTGAACAGTATAAAAACATTCTTCGTCAGAGCAAAAAAAATATTGATGATGGTGGGCGTCGATTCCCAAATGACATCCGTTTTCTCTTTCTTGATGGACTACATTTCCTCCACGCACAAAAACCCAAAAAAGCGTTTCAACGTTTTAGCAAACATTACAAAAAATCTCGCGATCCAAAAATACTTGTCGCAATAGGGAATGCATACAAAGCGATGGGAAAATACAAAGCGGCACTAAGGAAATATCGCCAGGCTGCAAAACAAGGATTGTCACGCTTAATGATGGCTCACAATATTGTTTCAACTTACAAACTGATGGGGCGTAACGATCTTGCTAAAAAAAATGCACGCGTAGGCCTCAAAATAAAACCAAAAAATGCATTTGAGCGTGTTATCGTTGAGGAACTAAAAAAATGAACAGTAGTGATTAGATGAAGACCTTCAACGGTTTATCATCGCAGTCAATGCACTCAATCAATGAAGAACCAAACCATCTCATCCTGTACGGCATGTCCGCTGTACATGAACCAACGCCCACTCCTCGATCACATCCGCAAGGCTGATGTGATGTGGGTGGGCGTTTCCGCTAAGCGAGTAGCCGACCCTGAAAAAGCGATACCACTTGGCGTGGATACAAACTCAGGCCGACTCATCGCAGAGATCGAGGCCCTATGTAGTCCAGTTCAGTTCTACAAAACAAACCTCGTGAAATGTCTACCCTTAGATGAGCAAGGAAAACTCCGCTACCCAACGCCGCTCGAATGCATTGCCTGCGCGCCTAATCTCGACCTCGAGCTAAATCTGGTTAACCCAACCGTGGTGTTTTTACTCGGGGCAAAGGTGGCCAGTTTCGTGTTGAAGACGTTGGAGTTGAAACGGGTTGAGGACATCGAAAACTATGCCACGATCGAGCTTCAAGGAAGGTACTTTATCCCGATCCCCCACCCTTCATTCATCATGGCTTACCGACGCAAGACGAAACACGAATACGTCACACGCGTGCACAGCCTGATCGAACAGTTTGTTCGTGGATAGTTGCTAGAAAAGCGACAACTACCGCACCCCCCTGGCGCCCGATCAATAGTCGGGCGCCACCTTTCTTATATATTTTCCGCAACTTTTTATCCACAACCTTTACTTTTCCCAGTTTTATTGCTATAGTAGAGATGCAAAGCGTCCCATGTCGGGATGCGAGCAGGGCATTTCGCCCACCCGCCGAAAGGCAAAAGGAGTGCGCCATGCGCGCCTTCGTGTTCACGGCCCTCTGGGCCCTGGCCGCCGCCTGCAACGGCGGCACCGGTGTCATCACTGAAACCGATACCGAAACGGAAACCGGCATCGGCTCGGGGACGCCGGCC
>CAYHKX010000044.1:0-5852 GCA_964357305.1 uncultured Gammaproteobacteria bacterium
GATACAGCACTTCCGAACACTCCTGTTTTCGAGACCCGACGTCCCACGTCCGACATCCGGTCATCGATTTCTCTTGATAACGCACTCTCAACCCTCGTGGAAACTACAGTATCCCTTGATGCGTTGGTGCCAATCACGGCGGTATCACACCAACAGGTTGCTGAGAGTGTGGCGGAGGACGTCGCTCCAGCATCCCCATGGGTGTTTGGCGGTTTGGTGAATGTGCCAGCGACGTACGATGCGGTAGCACAGAAGGGAGAGGGGGTTGGAACTCGGATTATGCAGTTTGAATGGCGCGTATTCCGGCACGCCACGTTGCGCGCACTCGGTGCATTCGTTGCATTGTCCTTTGTGGTAGTTTTACCGCTTCATGGCATGCAAACGCTTTCCGGGAGCGTGCAGAGTGTTTCGGATGTGCGGCACGTTGGTCCTGCGGTGTTGGACGACATTGTGCGCGGAACCGCGGCGTTTACCGCAAAAGATTTCGGCGCGGCAGAATCGAATTTTTCATCAGCAGCCGAGAAGTTTGCGTCTGCCGAGGATGTGTTGAATGACGTGCATGCCGGCGTTGTCGCTATTGTGAATGTAATTCCGCAGACGAATCGCACGTATGATTCCGTGCGTGGCCTCATGACTGCTGGTCAAGAGCTTTCGCAAACCGCGTCCATTATGAGTCAGGCGGGCGAGGGGCTTACGGAACATCGTTCCCGCGATATTGTTGCAAAGCTTGGAATTCTCTCGGCATATGTGGAGAATGCATTACCGCACGCGCAACTTGCCGCAGCATCGCTCGCAACGGTAGATGCGTCTGTGGTGCCAGAGAGTTACCGGGACAATATTGTCCTATTGCAAGCGCAGATACCAGAAGTCGTTTCCTCCATGAATGAATTCCTTCGACTCGTGGACACATTGGCATATCTCTTGGGTGGTGACGGTACTATGCGGTATCTTGCGCTCTTTCAGAACAACACGGAAATTCGTCCGACAGGTGGATTTGTTGGGAGTTTTGCGGAAGTCGATATTGAAGATGGTGCGATGAAAGATCTCACGCTTCCTAGCGGTGGAACCTATGACGTTCAGGGTCAACTCGACGTCTTTGTGGAAGCGCCAGATCCACTTGGGCTTATTAATCCACGCTGGGAATTCCAGGACGGCAATTGGTTTCCAGATTTTCCAACTTCAGCAAAAAAGATGCAGTGGTTTTATGAGCACGGGGGAGGGCCGACGACAGATGGCGTGATTGCGGTGAATGCCACGTTCCTCGAGAAGCTTCTTGAAGTTATCGGTCCGGTAGAAGTTCCAGCGTATGACGTTACGCTTAACGCCGAGAATTTCTTGTTTACCACGGAAAAGATTGTGGAGGTCGATTACGGCACCACCGCGACGCCAAAAGCATTCCTTGGCGATCTCGCACCACTCATTCTCGAAAAGATTCAGAATGCCGACACTCCATTGCTTCTTCAGGTTATTGCAGTCGTTGAGGAAGGGTTGCAAGAACGCGATATTCAGCTCTATTTCCGTGATAACGATGTGCAGCGCACCATGCATGATTTAGGCTTTGACGGCGCAATTGCGCAGACATCGGGCGATTACCTCATGGTGGTGAATACGAATATTGGCGGAGGGAAGACTGACGTCGTGATTGATCAGGTGGTCGATGTTGCAGTTGATATTGCGGAATCTGGATCTATTGTTGATACCGTTACCATCACCAAGACGCATAAGGGCATGGCGAATGCATTGTTTACGGGAAAAAATAATGTCGATTACATTCGTCTGTACGTTCCGGAAGGGAGCGTGCTCTTGTCGGCAAGTGGATTTGAAGTACCGCCGGACACGTTGTTTGAAGATTTTGATGTTCCGCTCATACCGGATGACGATCTTTCGATTCTGATGAGCGAAAAAACGCGTGACGCCGCAACAGGCGTGGATATTTGGAATGAGTTTGGGAAAACGGTGTTTGGCGGTTGGATACAAACAGCACCTGGGGAGACGGAGACCGTGACATTCTCGTATCGCATTCCGCAAGTGCTTTTTGAGGATATTGAAGAAGATTCGTTCACGACACAGCTTCGCAGAACCTTTGGATTTGATGATCACGATAGTTATTCCATGTTTGTACAGAAGCAGTCTGGCGTGGTTTCGCGAAACACTACTATGACCGTCGATGCACCGTCGTCCCTTGGCCTGCTTTGGACCAATGTGCACGGCGATGATGTGTATTCTGTGCCGATAACGAACATGCATGATCATTTTTCGGGCTGGATTTTCACGCGGTAAGCTATGAAAAAGGTGCATCGTAAGCACAAGGAACATCAAACAGAGCATGTCGATCACTACGATCGATCAGTGGAGCCTGTGGTTGACGATGCTGCAATTACGGAAAGCTTGTATGCAATTTACGGTGAGGAGCGCAACGATCTTCAAACCGTTGCTCAGGCGTCGAATCAGCTGACGAGATTCTTAGTTCACACAATTGTTCTTCTTCTTGGTATCTGTGGAGCGGTCGCGGTGGGGTATGTTGTGCATCAGCAATGGTTTGCGGGGGATAGAGACGCAAAGCCACTCGCGATGTCGTTCGTGATAGCAGACGCTATTCAGAGTGGATCGATGACCACTATTGAATTCGACTACGCGAATCAGACGAGTGCGCCACTGACCGCCGTCACTATTGATTTGAATGTTCCAGCTGGTTTTGTTGTAGCAATCTCTGAGCCACTGGTGACGAATTTGGAAGATCTTTCTTGGGATCTTGGTACCATCGGTGCGTACAGCGATGGAAAAATTGTGCTCACCGGAACGTGGATTGCGGACGTGCCGAGCACCACGGGTGTGCAAGCGATTGCGACGTATAAACCCGCAAATTTTAATGCGCAGTTCCACGATATCGCCACGAAAACTGTTTCTACCACCACGAGCACGACCGCAGTGACTATCGATGCACCGCCTGTGGTGAATATTGGGGAGTCGGTAACCTACTCGGTGCGCATCAGCACAACGGGAACCGAGATTGTTGAGGCGCCAAAAGTCATGATGACACTTCCGGAAGGTTTCTTTGTGTCCTCGAGTACGCCGGCTATTGCCGCAGGTGGCCCAACCGAATGGATGCTTACGGATCTTATTCCTCATGCCGAACAAACGATTGTCGTTACTGGAGCTTTCGCGTCCGATGCTGCTGGCGCACGTACAATGACTGTTTCCAGTGGCGTACCTGGCTCGCGGTTTTCGCCTCAAGCGACCGTGACGGCAATAACCGAGGTGAAGCCGAGCGCACTTGCGCTCACCATGGTCGCAAACGGTGGAACGGGGACGGTTGCTGCTGATCCAGGATCGCTGCTTCGCATGAGTCTTCGTCTTGATAACACGAGCGACGCGGTGATTTCGGACGCCACCGCGCTTCTCGACTTTACTGCTGAAGATAATATTCCGATTTCTTGGTCAGAGGCCGTACTTGACGGTGGGCGCATTACCGCAAAGGGGATTGCGTTTGATGCGACAACGATTGGCTCTATTCCAGCGGGAAGTTATGCGCTGTTGAACCTGGCATTTCCGTTGAAGACGGATCTCTCGGCGGTGAGTAGTGCATTTTCCGTGGTATTTACCGCAACACGAGGATTGATAACCGTCTCTGCTACTCCGCTTACCGTGGAACTCAATTCTGATGCCGGCATTACGGCAACATTGCGGTATTACGATGAAGACGGTTCGCCGCTCGGCAGCGGTCCGTTGCCGCCAATCGTCGGGCAGACGACGCATTATCGCGCCGTGTGGGCTGTTGCTGGTGGGAACCATGGCATTACAGACGGCACAGTGTCTGCGACACTGCCAGAAGGTGTCACATGGGATGATTTTTCTACTGTCACATCTGGGTCGATTGCGTACGACAGCTCAACCCGAGTCATTCGTTGGACGATTGCCAGTCTCCCAGCTGACGGTGCTCAAGTGTCGGCGCGCATGAGTGTTTCCATCACGCCAACGGCTGACGACGTTGGACTTGAAAAAACTGTGATCGGTAAGGTAATTCTCAATGCAAAAGATGCGCTCACCGGCGCCACGTTCGAGCGCTCCGACGACGCAGTCACAACCGACCTCGACGGCGATGCGTTGGCTGCGGGGAAGGGAATAGTGAAGGAGTGATGCTAAAGCTTAGCTTTAACTTTCAAAAAAAGTGAGTCAAGCTAGGTTTCGTCGACAAAATATTAAAAAAATTCAGTTATTTTACAAATGTATTTTTGGCGAAGCTAAGCTTCGGCTCTCGCGCTATGCAGTGCTGTGAGAGCGAGATGTGCGGGGTGTTTCCATGAGAATTGGTTTGCTTGCGTGAGGCCGCGGGTGCGAAGGAGGGTGCGGAGTGCTTCTCCGGTGGTGGGATTCAGGAGCTGGTGGAGCGCTTGGGTGATGTCGGTCACGTTAAGCGGGTCGACGAGAAGCGCAGCGTCGCCAGCAACGTCGGGCAGAGCACTTGTGATACTCGTAATGACCGGTGTGCCGCAGGCCATGGCTTCGAGGACAGGAAGACCAAATCCTTCGTACAGCGATGGAAAAAGAAATGCGGTCGCGCCACGGTAAAGCGCGGCTTTGTGCTTTTCGGGGACGTACAGCAGCTCGCGAATATCGCATCGGTACGGCGATGCCGCGAGGGCGGCGGTGATATGACGCATGTTCCAACCCATAGCACCAGCAAGCACCAGGGGGATTGCATCGCCTCCGGTATTACGAAACATGGTGTAGGCACGAATGACGCTATCGACGTTTTTCCGTGGTTCGCGTGTCGCGAGCCACAAGAGGTACGGTCTGTTCAGGTCGTACGCGGCGCGATACGAACGATCTGACGATTGTTCGCGATGAAGAAACACGGCGCGATCCACACCGAGCGATGCGATGGTGATGTGCTTTTCGTTGATACCATAATATTCGACGGCATCTTTTTTGCTGTGTGCCGAAACGGCAAGCACCGAGTGTGCATTGTGAAAGGTTCTTGATTCTTGCGCGGCCCATGCTCGAGCATGGTCTTTGAGCGTAAAGCATTCTGGAACGGTGCGGATCGCTGCATCATGAAACAATATCACGTAGGGAAGTCGCGTGTTATGGACGTGCGCGTTTGGAAAAAGCCATGCGTCAGGCTGGTCCGGAAGAAAACGTTCCATGGTTGGACCGCCTGGCAAAAGCCAAAGTATATTTGCAACTTTATTCGGAATCGGCGCGGTGACTACGGAAATATTCGGCGCCGAGTATGTTGGGATGTTCATGAGCGTTTCCGTCGATCCTGTTGCAAAGAGCACAAATTCGTCATTTGGCTCCATGGCAGCCATGTGGCGAATGAGTGCGTCGGCAACAATGCTCACCCCGGTTTTATGGGGAGCGGTAAGCGATCGGACATCAATCGCAATGCGCATACGTTACACTGCGGACTTCTTTTCCCACGCCTTGGTGACGACGTCATGCATGGTCTGGCGGAATCGCTCAACAGAATATTGCTCCGCGTGTGCCTTGATTGCTGATGGATGAAACGCGTGCTCATCAAAATGGATGACGGTATGAGCAAGCGACTCCCAAGTTTGATCTTCGAAAAAAATTCCGGTGACGCCGTCAACGACAGTTTCTGTTGCACCGCCTTTACGATACGCAATTACTGGACGCCCTGCGGCCATAGACTCCACTGCGGTAATGCCAAAATCTTCTTCGTGCGGATGAATGAACGCAATTGCGTTTGCGAAGAGCCGTGCGCGTTCCTCGTCGGTAACACGACCAACAAAGGTGACGTTTGGTCCGGCCATACATTGGAGTTTTGTTTCTTCTGGTCCGCTACCAAACACAATGAGCGGGACACCAAGGCGGGTGAAGGCTTTTAT
>CAYHKX010000045.1:0-5570 GCA_964357305.1 uncultured Gammaproteobacteria bacterium
GCGCCAGTCCACGCAATCGCGAGCGCATCGGCAGCGTCGTCGATTTTTGGAACTTTTTTAAGATCAAAAACCACTTTCACCATCTGCATCATTTGCTTCTTGTCTGCCTTACCATAGCCAGTCATCGCCAACTTTACCGCATTTGGCTTCACTTCGACTACTGGAATGTTCGCCTCCCCCGCCAACAAAAACATCACACCCCGTACTTCCGCCACCTTCAGCGCCGTTGTAGTGCTTTTCGCGAAAAATAACTCCTCGATGACCATTTTCTCCGGCGCATGTTTCTTCAAAATTCCGCGAACATCAGCGGCAATTTCCGAAAGTCGGTCCGCAGTCTTCCTCTTAGCCTCCGTGGTAATCACTCCATACGCCACCGCACTCGGTTTGCCCCGCACAACATCAATCACGGCGTAGCCGAGCCTCCCATACCCAGGATCAATCCCCAAAATTCTTGGCATATTTCACAAGATCTGCTATACTTCACTCATCACGACGAAAAGGGATCCAAACGGCTAAATACCTAAGGAGCCCTTTTCATTTTGCCAATTTTCTTCCGAATCCCTCCCTCACCCAGATCTGAACGATATTTCAAATCGATGGCTTTATAGAGCGATGACGCCCGTTTCTGATTTGGAAAAAGGATCTTTTCAAATTTCTGTTCCTCGATAAGAAAATCTACAAGTGGCTTATAATCTCCATCCCCTGAAATCAGTACGACACGACCAGCGATATCTCTTTGATACATTTTCTTCATTATCGAAAAAATGATGTCGCAATCAACATTTCCCTTTTTCTTCCCCAACATCGCGGAATGATGCTCTCGAAAAATGAGAATGAACCCAGCCTCCTGAATCTCCAGATAAAGATTTCGATACTCTTCGTTGACCACGCCAAGAAAATAATATACTTGACTGACGTGATATTTCGCCAAAAGGTACTGACGAAATCTTCGCAGATCCACACTCCATGGTACCAAATCCGTCGTCGTTCCCAAATACAAATTCTGTCCATCGATAAAAGCGAGATTCCCTAGTATTTCTGAGTCGAGACTCATAGCATTTCGATTCTATCACGCAAACCAAAAACCCGGGCCTAGGCCCGGGTTCTTGTTCAGAGAGTGACCGTTCCTTACAACGACGACGCTTCCGTTTCTACGACCACATCGCCGGTGAGTTCTTTGCCCATGCCTGGCCCTTCGGCCTTCAGCTCGGCATCGATCACGGTAAGGGGCTTTTCTGCTTCCATAGCCACCTCCTCGAAGCTTTCCATTGCTGGCTCTGCGCCAACGGTTGGAAGGCCGAATCCGGTACCGGCTGGGATGAGGCGGCCGATAATAACGTTTTCCTTCAAGCCTTGAAGCTCATCGATCTTTCCGGTTACTGCCGCGCCAATAAGCACGCGAGCGGTTTCCTGGAAGGACGCACTTGAGAGCCAGCTTTCCGTGGAAAGCGACACCTTCGTAACACCAAGAAGCAAGTTCTCAAATTCGGCAATCTTGCCATCCTTCGCGAACGCCACGTCCTGCTCATCGAGCAATGTTGCACGTTCAATCACCTCGCCTGGCAGCAAATCTGTATCATTCGGGTTCAGCACGCGCACGCGGCTCAACATCTGGCGCACAATGACTTCAATGTGCTTGTTGTTGAGCTTCTGACCTTGCGATGCATAGATGAACTGGATTTCCTTCGAAAGGTAGCGTTGCACGGCGTCACGTCCCTTTGCGGCAAATAGCGCCTGAAGATCCAAATGGCCATCCGTGAGCGCGTCACCCGCCGTCACCTCGTCGCCATCCTTGATATACATGGTGTAGCCCTGCGGAATGATGTATTCGCGGATCTTCTCCGCTTCATGCACCACGCTCACCGAGGTCTTTCCAACCGACTTCACCGTACCAGCCACATCGGTTGCAATCTGTTCGCCATCCATTTTATTTCCAATCACATCACCAGCCAAGATCGTATCGCCTTCCGCAACCTTCATCTTGGCACCGCGACCAAGCATGAACGTCTTTTCGTCCACCGCGAGATGGCGAACCTTTGCGATTTTCTGACCCGGCATTGCATCCAACATCTTCTTCCCCGTTCCTGCTTGAATAATCGTGCGCTCAGCCTTTTCGATTTCCACCTTACCAGCAACTTCCGTCATGATAGCCTTTCGCTTTGGCAAACGCGCTTCAAAAAGTTCTTCGACTCGTGGCAAGCCTTGCGTAATGTCTTTTCCTGCTACACCTCCGGTGTGGAACGTACGCATGGTGAGCTGCGTTCCTGGTTCACCAATAGACTGCGCGGCCATGATGCCGACGGCCACACCAAGTTTCACCATCTTATTGTGCGCCAGGTCGTACCCGTAACACTTTTGACAGACACCACGACGCACGCGACACGTCATCACGGAACGGACATGTGCTTCCACGAGTTCCTTACCGGCTTTCTTCATGGCACGAATATGATCTTCCGTGATCAATTCACCCGCTTTCACGAAAGGCTTCTTTTCGCCAGGAACCGCAATATCAGAGAGTGCGACACGACCGAGAATACGAACGAGAAGTGGCTCACCGATTTCGTCAGACTCTTCCTTGGTCAAGAGCACACCCTTATCGTCACCACAGTCTTCTTCGCGCACCACCACATCTTGCGCAACGTCGACAAGACGGCGCGTGAGATATCCGGCGTTTGCGGTACGAAGTGCGGTATCGGTAAGACCCTTACGCGTACCGTGAGATGAAATAAAGAACTCAAGCACGGAAACGCCCTGTTTGAACGACGACTTCACTGGAAGTTCAATAATGTCACCCGATGGCGATGACTTCAAACCGATCATACCGATCATCTGCGTCAACTGACCCCAGGCACCACGCGCACCAGATTCAATCATGGTGTATGCAGCACTCGTGCTTACCAATGAATCCTTGCTGATGTCCGCAATACGATCCTTAATTTCCGTCCAGATCTTAATGATCTGCGTATGGCGCTCGCTTTGTGTAAGCAATCCTTGTGAGAAGTACTCTTCCACTTCGCGGACACGACGATCGCCCTCCGCAATCACCACCGGCTTTTCCTCCACCGTTGGAAGGCCCGCCAGTGCCCATGAATTTCCAAACATTGTTGCGTACTTGAATCCAAGATCTTTCAAGTTATCGAGAATTGTCGCGGTGAATTCCTGTCCGTGGTACTCAAGAATGTCGCGAATGATGTTTGCGAGCTGCTTCTTGCCAAGAATTTCGTTTTGGAATCCAACGCGCTCTGGAAGCTGCTGGTTCACAATGATGCGTCCGGTCGTCGTCACCAACATTTCGCCATTGCGACGCACACGAACCCAATCCTGCAAACGAATTTTCCCCGCATCCACCGCGTAGATTGCCTCGTTTTCGTCTGCAAACGACTTCATGGTCTTTTCATCTGGCTCGGTCGTCGTATTCGTTAAGCAGAAACATGCCCACGCGATGTCCTTTCCTGGCGTTGCCACTGGACCACCAAACGACGGCTTCAAGAGGTTACGAATAGAGAGCATAAGCTCTTCTGCTTCCTTCTTTGCTTCCGTAGTCAGCGGCACGTGCACGGCCATTTGGTCACCATCGAAGTCTGCGTTATATGCATCACACACAAGTGGGTGAATCTGGAGCGCCTTTCCTTCAATAAGGGTTGGACGGAACGCCTGAATACCCAAACGGTGCAGGGTTGGCGCACGGTTCAAGAGCACGTACGAATCTGCCACAACTTCTTCAAGAATGTCCCAGACTTCTGGACGATCAGACTCAAGGAAGCGATTTGCCGAACGAATGTTGTGCACGTATTCACGCGCAATAAGCTTGCTGATCACGAATGGACGGAACAATTCAAGCGCCATCTTTTTTGGAATACCACATTGGTGAAGCTTGAGGTGTGGGCCAACGACGATAACTGAACGACCAGAGTAGTCGATGCGCTTACCGAGCAAGTTCTGACGGAAACGGCCTTGCTTGCCCTTCAAAATGTCGGCAAGCGACTTGAGCTGGCGCTTCTTTCCGGTTGCCGCAATGACAGTTTTGGATTGACGTGCGCTGTTGTCGATAAGCGCGTCCACCGCTTCCTGCAACATGCGCTTCTCGTTACGCGTAATCACTTCCGGTGCGTTCAGCGCGTACAAACGACGTAAACGGTTGTTACGGTTAATCACGCGGCGATAGAGGTCGTTCAAATCGGACGTTGCAAAACGGCCTCCATCGAGTGGCACCATTGGACGCAAGTCTGGTGGAATCACGGGGAGCACGCGAAGCACCATCCATTGTGGCGCGATGGTGTTCTTCTCGAGCGCCTTGAAGAGCTTCAAGCGGCGCATAATGCGCTCATACTTTGCGGCAGACGATGTGCTCGCAAGCTCGTCGGTCAACGCCGTCACGGTTTCTGCAATATTGATACGTTCCAAAAGCTTCATGATCGCTTCTGCACCAATACCAGCATCAAAGATATGGCCATAGCGCATGGACCAATCATGATATGTCGCTTCAGAAATCACGCGCAGTGGAGTGAGTTCCTTCAAGTCCTTGTCGACCTGAATGAAATCTTCCTCAAGCTCGTTCAAGCGTTCTGACGACGCCGATTCAATCCGGTCGATCTCGGCCTTCAACGCCTTTTTGTCTTCCGCAAACTTTTCTTCCGCACGCGTAATATCGCGTTTCACTTCCCCCTCGATCATCTTCTTCTTTGCACGGTATTCCTCCCTCACCTGCTCAATGGTCATCTGACGAGCCTCTTCATTCACGTCCGTAATAATAAAGCTCGCAAAGTACACCACTTTTTCCAGTGCCTGCACGCCCATGTCCAGCATAGTGCCGATCTTTGACGGCACACCACGCAAGAACCAGATGTGCGTGACCGGCGATGCAAGCTCAATGTGACCCATGCGCTCGCGGCGAACCGAAGCCTGCGTTACTTCGACGTTACATTTGTCACACACGATGCCCTTGTACCGAATCTTTTTATACTTTCCACAGTAACACTCCCAATCTTTGGACGGTCCAAAAATTTCTTCCGCAAACAAACCCTGCTTTTCTGGCTTTTGCGTGCGGTAGTTGATGGTTTCTGGCTTACTCACTTCTCCATAGCTCCAGCTGCGGATCACCTCAGGCGACGCAACCTTCAAGCGGATGGAATCGAAGTCATTGGACTTCAAGGTTTGGAATTTCATGGCCATATACTTGGATTAGGCGCGTCGCGCGTTACGATCTTCTCCAACTTCGATCTTTTTGCCGTTCTTCAAGAGCTCCACATCCATGGAAAGACCTTTCAATTCACGCATCAAGACGTTGAATGATTCTGGAATGTTCACCTTGGTAATGGTTTCGCCCTTAATAATCGCCTCGTATGCCTTTGCGCGGCCATCGACATCGTCAGACTTAATCGTCAAGATTTCCTGAAGCGTGTGAGCTGCACCGTACGCTTCAAGTGCCCACACTTCCATTTCACCAAAACGCTGACCACCAAACTGCGCCTTACCACCGAGTGGCTGCTGCGTAATAAGTGAGTACGGACCAATGGAACGCTGGTGCATTTTGTCTTCCACCATGTGGTTCAGCTTGATCATGTACATGA
>CAYHKX010000046.1:0-5466 GCA_964357305.1 uncultured Gammaproteobacteria bacterium
ATCACGGCCGTCATTGCGGTTGACGCATCTGCTTGAGCCTCTTCTGCAGTCAACGCAGTGCGCTCTACCGTAAGGTCAACCGTCGCGATGTCTGGCGCCGCACTTGCTGTACTGGTTGCGGAAACAGAAATCGTTGGTGCGGCAAGTTCGCTGAAACCCACCGTTTGCGATTCTTTGAGCGCAGACTTGATATTCACCCCCATCCATACGATGCCGTACACCATCATGATCCCAAGCAATACCGTAAACATTGTATTCTCCTGCCACGACGGCCAAATGCTCGTCGAATTCTTTTCCCAAGAAGCCATAGTACAGTGGTTAATTGCTGAGATTATAACACCTCAAGTCCTGGGAGAGATTCACCGCTCAAAAACGCGAGCATCGCACCGCCCCCAGTAGAGACGTGCGTGAAGCGATCGGTCAGATCAAATTCCTCAAGGCACTCCACGGTTTCGCCTCCACCAACAATGGAAGTTGCCGAAGTGTTTTTTGTGATCGCGCGAGCAATGGCGAGTGTTCCCGCGAATCCGTCTTTGCGATCCGTATTTCCGAGTGGACCGTTCCATACAATGGTTTTCGCCTGTTCAATTGCGCGAATAAAACAACGCACCGATTCTGGACCAATATCAGGCACGGCATTTTTCGTCACCAACACATCACACGGCAAAAAAATCTTCTTTCCAAATTCCTTTGCCACAATCTTGGCTTCCGCAACATCCGCCGCCTTCGTAAACATCACTGCCTGCGGTAATCGCTTTCCCATGCTCGCGGCAAGCATGGTTAACGCCGCGCCTCCCCCAATGAGAATCACATCAGCGTTCTTTCCAAATTTTTCGATCAATGGAATCTTCGTGCTCATCTTTATCCCTCCAAGAATGAGCACAAACGGCTTCTTCGGCACTGCCGAGAGCGCCTTCACTTCCCGAACCACAAGCTCACCCGGAAAGCTCGGAAGATATTTCGTCACCCCAACAATCGACGCGTGCTTTCGATGACACACACCGAATGCATTGTTCACAAAGAGATCACCGCACGTCGCGAGCCGTTTCGCGAATGCAGAATCATTCTCCGTTTCTCCCGCGTTGAATCGTAGGTTCTCAAGCATCACCATGCCGCCCGGTGCCATGCGGGCAATCACGCGTTTGGCCTCGTCTCCAGGAAGATACGGGACAAACCGTACACTCGATTTCAAGACTCGCCCCAAGGCGCGAGCCACCGGCGCTAACGAAAGCGCCTTCAACACTCGCCCCTTTGGATCACCAAGATGCGCTACAATAACAACACGCGCACCACGAGAACGAAGACGATCGATCTCATGAATATTCGATTTCAGCCGGTGCATCCCATGAACTGATACACGACCGTTCGCCATCGGCACATTGGCGTCGATGCGAAGAATCACGCGATCATCGTGACGAATATCACGAGTAGCCCACGTTTTCAGTTTACGTTTTGATGGTACGGTCTTTGGCATACGTGAAAAATCCTCGCACCACACGACGTATTGCGTCAGTCCACGATGTCGCGAGGAAAAAATACTGTGCGTCGATCACACGGCGCAGAATAGCTACAGTATACCCCCAAATTGGCAGGCCAAAAAGCGTGCCGACCGCATAATCCTTCCCCAGGGTAAACACCATACTCCACGAACGGCGCGGCCGATACGCCACAAGTGGTCGCCGCGCAATAATCGCAGTAATATTTCGCGCAACCCACCGCGATTGATACACCGCAGCTTGTGCGGTTTGGGGATCAGATATCTTTCCATCAAGCGCCACACAGTCGCCTAGACCAAATATCGCAGGTTCTCCCAAAATCCGCAGAGTCTCGTCAACGAGTATTCTTCCACGTTCATTTTTCTTAAATGGTAATGCAGAAACGACATCAGGCACCTTCACGCCAAGCGCCGTCACGCAACAATCAAACGCTTCCGATTTTGACGTACCAACGGGGATCCCATTTTCCACTGACTGAAGCAGCGCGCTCCCGTCACGAACAGCGGCGAGGGTTAGGCGCCCTTCATACCGCACACCAAGCGCATGCAACCGCCGAACGGTACGGCGACGCAACAATGGCGGCAACATACTCAGCGGCTCAGTATCTCGACCAACAAGAGAGAGCATTACACGATCTCGAGTAATCACACCACGACGTACAGCCAGATTCACCATGGATGCGACTTCTGCAACAAATTCTGTTCCATTTGCACCTCCGCCAATCACCAACAGCCGCTGGCGTTTTCCCTGCGCGGCCCGTTTCAAAAGCCCTGCAAGCTGTTGACGTATTCCGAGCGCATCACTTGGCCGCTTCAAATCATTTGTGAATGCTCGCACTCCAGTAATACCAAAATCGTTCGCAACACTCCCCAACGCACAAACAAGAATATCAAATGGGATCGTGACGCCATCGTCACACAACACATGCCGAGCAACGCGATCAATGTTCTGAACCGTTGCGCGTCGGTACCGAATACCACGAACCGCCACAAGATCGATTTCCGCATCATGCAACGCGGTCACGTGCACCATTCCCGCAGCAAGTTCATGCAACCATGGCGTATACACCGATTCCTGATGTTGATCGACGATCGTAATGGCAATCGTTTCTCCAAGCTGCTTACGGAGTAATCGCTGCGCAACTGAAAGTCCACCAAACCCGCCACCAAGAATAACTACACGGGTTTGCGCCATAGCGTGTTAGCCAAAAATGAATCGCGTCACCGCATTGTGCTTTCGAAGATTCCCCATCACCACCGCATTAAGCCCGAATGCATGACCTGCGCCACCAGCGGCAAACAATGCAAGGACAGCAATAAGAATAATGTGATATTCAATCAAGCCGTGCGCAGTATTCCCCACAAAATGTGCGAGATAATACAACGCCATTAGCACAGCACCAAGTATCGCAGCTGGACGAACACACAAACCGAGCAGCAACGCGACACCAAGAAGCAATAGTCCCCACGCATTCAACATGTCGACGAATCCATTCCCTGCAAGCGACCGAAACCAATCCGCAAGCGGACCGTTCGCCACAAGGAGGTACGAAGAAGCACTCCAATCAGACGTCACCTTGCTCCAACCACTCAAAAAGAACATCGCACCAACAACAAACCGCAGCGTAAGATACGTCACACCAAATGCTCGCTCATGCACACCTTCTGAAACCTTTCCAAGAACAGACTGTGTCTTCATAAATTTATGCGGTTATTTTTATGCAAAGCTCAACAAGGCTATGCGAGTAACCCCACTCGTTGTCGTACCACGCAACCACTTTGACGAGATTGCCGTCAACGACATTTGTGAGTGATACATCGACGGTCGCTGAATGCGGATCACCAATAAAATCAGATGAAACGAGCGGCTCATTCGTTACGCCAACCAGGCCGGTAAAGCGAGGGGTCTTCGACGCTGCGATGATCGCGTCATTCACTTCTTCAATGGTGACATTTTTCTTCAAGAGATACGTCATATCGGAAAGCGAAACGGTCGGCACTGGAACACGAACAGAAAGCCCATCGAACTTTCCCTTGAGCGATGGGATTGTCAACGCAACGGCAATCGCAGCACCCGTCGACGTCGGCACAATGTTTTCTGCAGCAGCACGACCTTCGCGTAAGTCTTTCCGTGGTGCGTCAACCAATGCTTGTGATGCCGTGTAGCCATGAATCGTCGTCATCATCGCCTTCTCAATGCCGAATGCTTCTTCGATGATTGCAGATACTGGTGCAACGCAATTCGTGGTACACGACGCATTGCTCAAAATCCACGCTTTCTCTCCCGCGAGTTTCTCGTCATTCACGCTCATCACAAACGTCGGCACGTTTCCGCCTTTTCCTGGCGCAGAAATCACCACACGTTTTGCGCCGGCCGCAAGATGCACACTCGCCTTCTCTTCCGTCACAAAAAGTCCCGTCGATTCAATAACAATATCGATCCCCAAATCCTTCCACGGTAATTGCGCAGGATCTTTCTGTGCGAGGAGCGTAATGGTTTTTCCACCAACAATAAGCGCGTCTTCGGTGTGACTCACCTCCTCACTCCACGTACCGTAATTCGTATCGTGCTTCAGTAAATACGCCAACGTTGCTGCGTCCGTTAAATCGTTAATCGCTACCACGTCAAACCCCTTCTTCTCCCAGCCAACCTTAAACACCGTGCGCCCGATTCGTCCGAACCCATTAATGGCAATGCGAGGCATAGATGCCTATAGTTTATCACCATCGAGATAATGTTGCTTCAACCAAGCACCGAACGCAAACATTTCTTGCTGTGCCAGTGGAATTTCACGTGCAAGTTCCTCATTTGTCGCTTCATGTATTCGTTCAAAATCAGCAGTTTCGATATGAATCGCTCCAGATCCCTTTGCGATACGAAGTAGTCCATGTGCATGCGAAGAGTTTGCGGTAAAAGCCTCGATTACACTTTGGATCTCTTCACGAATCTGATCACACATCTCCGTCCATACCCGATATTCGGCAGTCTCTTTTCCGTCAGCGTCATCAACCCAATCCCAAAATTCACGCCCCTCCTCGGAGTCGTCCCAATCAATTTCACTTACCGATTTTTCTCTTATCGCAGCAATTTCTCGCTTCTTTTCAATTTCACCAATGAATCGTTCTCTCGGCTCTTCCGGATAAATCACAATATAAGGAAAACGTGGTCGTGACTCATCAAGATGGCCAGCACATGACCCCATTGTTCGATATCCAAGCGCATTCAGCGCAGTAACAGTCTCGAATATTTCTGGATCAAGTTCACGATCCGCCATATCAGTAATATGCTCAAAAGCTGAAAGAATCTTATTGAAATTCTGTTCTCGCAGCATACGAGAAGGATCTTGCTCTCCAAACTTTTTCATACACGGACATTCTACAACACAACACCGTGCACTGGAGCTCGGTGTTGTGTATGTTTCTTGCGCCTTGCGCCTCGCTACTCGCGCCTACGCCCCCAATTGCATGCGAACGAATCGACCGATCTTGAGATTTTCGCCAATGACCGAGATATTCTCGTTCAAAAGCTGCTCAATCGTCTTGTCTTCGTCCTTAATGAAGGCCTGCTCCATTAAGCACATGTCTGCGTAGAACTTGTTCAGTTTGCCGTCGAGAATCTTCTCGATCATCTCGGCTGGCTTGCCTTCCTGGCTGAGCTGATCGCGGTACACCGCCTTCTCACGCTCGATCACATCGGCTGGAACTTGATCGCGGCTCACGTACTGTGGCGCGCTTGCCGCAATGTGCATGGCAAGATCTGCACCAAACGCATTGAATTGATCATTACGTGCCACGAAATCTGTTTCACACAAGATTTCCACGACAACCGCGAGCTTATTCCCATGCGAATATGTGAAGACCTTTCCCTCTGCCGTTGCGCGATCTGCCTTTTTCGCTGCCTTTGCTGCACCAGCAGCGCGGAGTGCGTCCGTCGCCTTCTCCAAATCGCCACCATGATCTTCCAACGCGCG
>CAYHKX010000047.1:0-5414 GCA_964357305.1 uncultured Gammaproteobacteria bacterium
TCTATGACGAGATCGTAGCGTTTGTACGAAACGAGGCGGCCACCGACGAGAAACGCAGTTTTTGGAGCAGTGCTGATGCGAAATGTTGATGTGCTTACCGGCGGAGAAATAACAATACTTTCCTTCCCGTAATACTTTTTAATGCGTCGACGAACTGTTTCTGAGTTTGCAATAAACAGGTCGACGCGATCAGCCGCGAGTTTGTCCCAGGCGCGCAGAACGCTCTGGAGTATTGGGAGAACGGATTTAATGAGTCGTGGTGCGCGAAGTTCCTCAACGTAACTTTTTGCGTCGTTCCACAGATATCGGGTTGGTGTATGGCAGTAGCAAATATGAATGCCGTTCGCACTCGTGACGACGCCTTTAGCAAAGGCGCTCGCGCTAGAAATGACGACGTCGTACTCCTGAAGCGGGTAGTGTTCCGTGGCGGATGGCATGAGAGGAAGAAGCCAGCGGGAAATACGGAGTGCTCCAGGGATGCGTTGCAAGAAAGACGGACGAATATCGCGGTGCCCAAAGACTTCACCGACAGCCTGTTCGTCGTACAGTAGTGTAAACGTTGGCGCGTGTGGCCAAAGGGTTTGGAGCACCTCGAGAACGCGTTCAGCGCCACCGAGTTGTGTCAGATGGTCGTGGACTAGAGCAACCCGCATACGACATCAATCAGAATTAAGATGCACCTTTCCTTAAAAGTACTACCAATGGCGTTTTTAAGGCAATCACGAGGTCCAGCCATAGGCTCCAGTTCTCAATGTAATACATATCTAGTCGAACCTCGTTATCGAAGTCAAGCGCCGCCCGACCGCTCACTTGAGCCATGCCCGTGATGCCCGGTTTTATGGTGAGCACTTTTCGCTGGTGTGGCTTGTAGAGTGCAACCTCTTCTGGAAGGTGCGGACGTGGGCCCACAAGACTCATTGAACCAATGAGCACGAGGTACAGCTGGGGAATTTCGTCCAAACTCCATGTGCGAATGAACCGACCAACACGCGTGGTACGGGGGTCATTGGTAATTTTGAAGAGCGGTGTTCCCTCGCGTTCGTTGCCATATTTTTTTACAAAGTTCGGATCAAACCGCATGGAGTGCACGTTGCGCACCATGGAGCGGAACTTTACGAACGGGAAATGTTTGCCGCCCTTGCCGACGCGTGGACTGGAGAAGAAGATCGGTCCTGGGTTTTCGATGACGATGGCGAGGGCAATGAGGAATTGAAGGGGGAGTGTCACAATAATGAGCATGATGGAAACAACAATGTCGAAGATGCGTTTATAAATGGTTCCCCAGCCGTCGAGTGGAGTTTTTGGGACCTCAATGACCGGTTGCTCGGCGAACGTGTGCATAATTGGCCTGAGCGTGCCGCCAGCAAAGAGATCGGCGCTATACAGGAGGGTAACGTGTTCCGTATCAGAAAAGACTTTTATTGCGGTAATGTCGAAACGGCTGGTTTCCGTGTCCGCAAGAAGCACTGCATCGAGTCGATCGTGTTTTCGAAGATCGAGGAGCTGCTCGCGCGACTCAGCGTTGAATGACGTCACGTGGGCGACAACGCAGTACCCTACACTCGGGTGAAGCTCGAAGAATCGCTTGAGATCGTTGCCGCTTTTCGTTTTGCCGATAATGGCGACGGCGTACGTGCCGATGCCGAATTTACGCAGTGCACGCTGAATGACGCGGAGAAGGGCGCGCAAAACTATTACAAACAGAATCGCAAGTACCCACACGGCGAGCACAATAAAGCGCGACTCGAAGAGGGCTCGAGAGAAGAACGCCACGCCGAGAATGGCAGCAACGCCCGTGGAAACTGCCATGATGACACGAGTCATTTCTGTCGCAATACGTTGTTGGCGTATGGCGTAGAGTCCTGAAACTGCAAAGATGGCAAGAATAACGAGAGAGAATGAGAGTGCGGCACTCATGTACCGTTCGAAGGACAGATCGAAGATCACGGGGCGAATGGTGGTGACGGTACTGGCGAAACGGAGGGAATATGCAGCGGCTGCTGCGGTAATAAGCGCGAGATAGTCGAGCGGGACGAGAAGAAATGCAAACGCTAAATCGGCACGTTTCATATACACGTAGTTTACACGGAAATGTGCGAAGAGAAAAACGAAATGCACTGCCGTCGGGCAGTGCATTTCGATATTCGTCGGGGGGAACTAGTAAGCCGAATTCTGTCATTCCGCTGAATTCCACCATGAACTCAGAGGAGTGGACGGTCATCTCTCTAGGCGAACGACCAATCTTGTTCTTGCACCAGCGTGGGTTTGCCACACCTCCGTGTTACCACGGGGTGAGATGCGTAGCGCTTACGCACACCGCATCACTTTTCACTTTTCAGAAGGACGCGTATTCCATGGTGCGTTTTCAGTTTCCTTCCAACGCCCTACGTCCTACGCACAACGTCCTCCCTAGTATTGTCTCTGTGGTACTTTCCCTCGGTTTACGTGACGCTTTCAGGCGACATAGTGGTCGGAGCCCTGTGCGTGTCACGGTATGCCGGGTTGCCGTTAGCAACACACTTTGGCATCTGCGATTGCTCGCAAACGGGTGTTCGGACTTTCCTCAGGCATTGCTGCCCGTAACCGTCTTATATCCCCGACGGTTCACAAAGAATAGCAAAAAATTGCGACAATGTCCATAAAACGAAGCCCCCTCCGCGCCAGAGGATGGCGGGAGGGGGAGAGGAAGGAGGGCGCGAGCCGCGTAGGCTTCAGCCTAGGCGGATTGCTTGGAGTATTGCGAGGGTTTTCGGATCCCAAGCCGTGCCAATGGCAGAGCCAGCTTCCGAAACATCCCTCAACGGCCCGTTCGCTCGCTGAAGCAGCGCACGAACCTTGGGGGGAAGCTCCGAAATGTCTCTGACGGGCGGCTGGCCGATCGTGCGGGGTAGATGGAGGGGCGTGGGGGTGGGATTGAGCGGATTCGACACGAGCACTCCTGTGCTGTTTTTGTTCGGGAATCGAACAAACAGCGCAAAGAGTATACTCAAAAATTTCGTGAACTGTCAAAGAAATACACGAGAAAGATCGCAAAAAAAGCGAAATCCGCACCGCGCGCCGTGTGGCGCGGTGCGGATTCGTGGGTGCCGAAGTAGTGTTCAGGTCGCTTTTGCGAGCCTGTCCTCGACGATCTGGGCGACTCCAATCGGCCCAATGCCCACAGCCGACTCGATGTCGGCGAGAACGGCGGTCCAGAGGTCTTTTTTCGAGGATGGTCCGAGCTCGAGGCAGGTCTGCACCACCATGGTTGGCAGATTATGCGGCAGCGTCTCGGGGACGCAAGCCGCTTCTTCGATGGCGTATGCAGCGTACCCCGGGGTACGTCGAAGGCACTCGAAGATGCCGCGAAGCTTGCCAAGCTTTTTCTTGTCATGCGCCGCCCGCTTTGCGATCTGCATGATCGTAGCGGCAGCGAGTTTCTGCAGGGGCGGGAGGACATTCCAACCGTCGATGAACTCGACGATATCGTTTTGAAGCTTAGTGCTCGGCGTCATGGGCCGCCACTGGACGTTGTAGTTCGGTGCAGTTGCCGAGTCCGGCTTCATCGTGCTGCCGCCGGACACATGCACAGCCGTTCGACCGCATTGCGGAAATATTGGCCGCGAGTTGGGGAAGGGGTTGTGGTGTTGTTGGATCGTGGCTGCGATTGCGTAGCGCAAGTGCGCTCCTCTGTATGCTTCGGCCGGGATGGCGCGAGCGGGGATAATCTGCCACAGTTTTTGTCTTGCGTCAAACAAAAACCCACAGCATTCAATACATCAAATGCTGTGGGTTTCCGCGGAGACCAGCCTTTGAGCCGATCTCCGCAGCGTGTTTCGGGGCCGTATGATCTAGTGCCCACCCTTGCCGCCACCTCCACCTCCGCCACCACCACTGAGGCCGATATTGCCCAGGTGGGGGAGAATGAGGAGGGCGAGAATTGGCGCTCCGACGATGTACGCGATCGCTTCGACCGTGCGGCCGTGGGAAAGCCACCAGCCGATCGACTGACAGAAGGCGACGAACACGTACACGGGTCCGCCGATGAACCATCGGGCGACGTTGAACCCGTCGTCATTTACCGCACCATCAGCCAGAACACCCAGGTTTTCCCAGGCTTGGTCCCAGAAGTGGCCGGCGAAGGCCCACAGATCGTGACCGATGGCACAGAGCGCCCCCCACACAAATTCACCGACCGAGATCCAGCCTTCTCGGTATGCCTCGTGGGTGTCGATCGCCAGAATTAGTAGTGCGATCACGAAGATCGCGAGGCCGATGCGGAAGGCGACGAAGACACACTTGCCGAGAAATGCGATCACGATGAACTCCAGTGTCGGGGGAAAATCCGAACAGGAAAGTATAGCAAAAAAACAGCATGTTGTCAATGCAGAAAGTAACAAAATACCGCTAATACTAGCGGTATTTCTGCTCTAGAGCACAAGGCCCATGGCGGCTTTTGCTTGAGCGATTTTCGCTTCGGCTTTCACGGCGGGGCGCGCGCTCCCGTCGGCGAGAATACGGATCAATTCGTCCTCGTTCGCCAGATATTCGGTCATTTTTTGTTGGATCGGCGCCAGGAAAGCAATGAGCGCTTCCGCGGTAGCGTCTTTGATGTCCTTCATGCCCTTGTCCGCAAAGCGATTTGCGATGAGTTCGACTGGTTCACTAGACGCGAGGCTCATAATCGTGAGCAAATTCTTGAGGCCTGGGCGATCATTTGAGAGGGTGATGCCCGGCTCAGAATCGGTGACTGCTGCACGGATTTTCTTCGCAATCGTATCGGTGTCGTCCGTGATCGAAATATAGTTCTTGGCACTTGCTGCGCTCTTGCTCATCTTCTTCTCAGGATTATCCAGCCCGAGGATGCGTGCGCCCACCTTCCGAATCACTGGTTTCGGTACCACGAACGTCTCTCCAAAGTCCCGGTTAAACCGTTCAGCAAGATCGCGGGTGAGTTCGACGTGTTGCTTCTGATCTTCGCCAACGGGAACTTCGTCAATGTCGTACAGAAGAATATCTGCAGCCATGAGCACAGGGTACGTAAAGAGGCCGACGGATATTGCTTCGCCTTTATTCGTGGACTTATCTTTAAATTGCGTCATGCGCTCGAGCTCGCCCATCCGAGCCACGGTTTGTAGCAACCAACCGAGTTCGGCGTGTGCGGGAACTTGAGATTGCTGGAACAGGGTTGTTTTTTCTGGGTCGATTCCGGCAGCGAGATAGGTTGCAGCAAGAAACAGGATATTGCTCCGGAGCTGTTTTGGATCCTGGGGAACCGTAATGGCGTGTAAATCCACGATCATCAGGGTGAGATCGTAAGAATTCTGCATCTCAATCGCTGGAAGGAGCGCTCCGAAGAGGTTTCCGATGTGCAGCGTATTGGTAGGTTGGATTCCGGTAAGAGCGCGCATATGGAAGGCAGTGTATCGCGAGAG
>CAYHKX010000048.1:0-5198 GCA_964357305.1 uncultured Gammaproteobacteria bacterium
GAAATCACGAATGGCGACGCAACGTGCTTCCACAAATAGAACACACCAAACACGAGTGCGAGCGCACCGAATCCTACCACCATGCCAAAACCGGTTTTTTGCTCTCGGTTCAGAATGGTTTTCTTTCGCGTAATGTATAAACGGCCGTCCTCCGGCATAAGCAAAATCGTGAACAAAGTATATCATGAGGGGCCATGACGTGTTCCGGTGTTCACGCAGGAGCGCGGGGGATAAATTGTGTATTCGACGTGCCGAAAAAAATGACGACCTACGAAAAAATCTCGCGTAGCCTGCGCCACTGTGCGATAGACAATTCCTGTGGGCGCACCGTTTGCAATACGCCGATAGCCTCGAATGCAGAATCGATAGCGGCAAGATCGGCAACCTTTGCCTGTACCAATGTTTGGCGCAACTGCTTGCGGCGATGCGAAAAGCCGATTTTTGCGAGGGAGATGATGGATTCCGCGCATCGTGCGTCGTGCGTCGTGCGTCGTGAAATAAGACGAAGTACGATTGAGTCGACGTTCGGCGGAGGAGAGAAGGCTTCAGGACCGACAACGCAGATAGGCTCGACATCGCAGGAGAGCTGTATAGCAACGGAAAGCACACTCATATCGCCAGGTTTTGCCATCATGCGCTCGCCTACTTCTTTTTGGACCATAACCACCAGACGGTTCGGGAGATTCTTTGATTGAAGGACGGTTTCAAGAATTGCATTCCCGGCGTTATATGGCAGATTACTCACAAAAACCCACGGACGATCGCGAACAATGGCGTCGTAATCAATTCCCGCCGCATCAGCCTGAATGAGCATCGCCTTTGGAAATGTTGCGGAAAGTTTTGGAATGAGGTCTCGATCAGATTCAATCAAGGTCAGTTCACACCCGAGATCGACGAGCCGCCCTGTTAACGCACCAGCTCCTGGACCAACCTCAAGAATCAATTCGTTGCGCTGAATATCTGCGGCAGCAATAATTTGGTCGATCACCGTCGAATCCTTGAGAAAATGTTGGCCAAACGATTTCTTGAGCATAGGAAAAATTCAAGCGCAACGCATTTACCGTGGTGTTTTGCCGAATGTCTCCATAAACCATTGGTACATTTCTTCCATGCCCTGTCGGAAAGACACTTGTGCTCGCCACCCAAGTAATGTATACCCCGTCGACGGATCAATCACGCTGTGAAGCACCTCACCTTTTCTGAACGGCTCGTACCGCAACGGGTGCTCCTCGCCGTGAATATCCATAATAACGTCGTATACCGTTTGCACCGGAATACCAACACCAGTACCAATATTCACCTTCCCCATTGCGTCTGAATCAATCGCGGCAATAATCGCGTCCACCGCATCACGAACGTACACATAGTCACGCGTTGCAGTGCCATCACCAAAAATCACCACCGGCTCCCCCGCAATCATGCGAGCCAAATATGTCGCCATCACATTTCCCTCCCCCGTGGATTTACGCTGCTGACGAGGGCCAAAAATATTCGCGAATCGAAGCGCGATGGTGCTCATGCCAGAGGCTGGATTAATTCCGGCGAGATACTGCTCAAAACCAAACTTCGCAACTCCGTACGGTGAAAGCGGAAATACATCGTCGACGAGCGGCGTTGGACGCACGGGGTGATTGCCATAAATCGCACCACCACTCGAGATAAACACAAAACGTTTACATCTCGACCGCTCGGCAATCTTGAGGAGCTTCAACGATGCAATAATGTTCCGCTGCGCATCATCAATCGGATCAATAATCGATGCAGTTACACTAATCTGCGCCGCAAGGTGAACCACAACCTCTGGCCGCTCTTGAGCAAAAATCTGCTCGACGGATTCATGACCGAAGGATACCTTGTGAATGCGCGATCCTCCATTCTCGAACCGAAGTTTCTCGCGTTGATAATGATCAATCACAATCACCTCGTCGCCACGCAACACGAGCGCATCAACAAGATGTGACCCAATAAACCCAGCACCACCGGTGACAACAATCTTCATAACGCACGATACCAGTTCACGGTTTCAGTAATTCCATACTTGAGCTGCATCGTCGGCGCCCAGTTCAACAGTTTCCGCGCCTTATCGATAGCGAGTGCGCAGTGTTTTACTTCGTCCTGTACGTCTGGTTGGGCCAGATGTTCCGTCGACGCACCGAGCGCGGTTTCGACGAGTTCGAGGAGCTGTGCCGTTGATGTTTGTTGCCCAGTACCAATATTCACAACGTCATTCGCAGGAGAATCCGCCGCAGCAAGACATGCCTGAATGACGTCACCAACGTACACGTAATCTCGTGTGGTCATGCCGTCATTATTCGTGGCGATTGGCTCTTTCGCAAGAATGCGCTTAATAAAAATCGCAATTGCGCCGCATTCTTTGCTGCCGTCCTGACGTGGCCCGTACACATTTGCAAAACGAAGCGACATCCACGAAAGCCCATGCACACTCTCGTAGCATTTCAAATAGCGCTCACAGGTAAGTTTCGAAACCGCATACGGCGTCAATGGCTTTGAAGCGCTGGATTCCGGCGTTGGAATCACATCGGCATTACCGTAGGACACACCAGTTCCCGCAAACACAAACCGCTTCACCCCTGCCTTACGCGACGCTTCTAACACGTGGAGCGTGCCGAGAATATTCTGTTCCGCATTGTTGACGGGGTCGAGCACTGACGCACGATCGTCAATGTGCGCAGCGAGATGGAACACCACGTCTGGCATAACGCCAAGGAACAGATTCGTCATTGCGTCAGTGCGAATATCCGCAATCTTGTACGTTACCTGAGCATTTCGTACCGACATCGAAGGCTCAACACGATCAATCACCGTCACCATAACGCCACGCTCAACCAATGCATCAACAAGATGCGAGCCGATAAACCCTGAACCTCCGGTAACAATTGCCGTGGTATAAGACATACGAGTGTAAGGGAAGCATTTAGCGTGCCTTATGCGTTTCGTTTCTCGACGTCGTGACGAAGATACGCCTCAATGAAAGGAAGGATATCACCGTCGAGCACACTGTCCGTATCCGACGTTTCGCATTCGGTTCGATGATCCTTCACCATTTTATACGGATGAAGCACATAACTACGAATTTGATTACCCCACGCTGCAGTTTTGTGTTCGCCCTTAATGTCGGAAAGTTTTTCCAGGCGCGCCGCCACCATGAGCTGCAATAACTTCGCGCGGAGCACGTTGAGCGCAGTTTCCTTATTTTGCAGCTGCGAACGCTCATTTTGACAACTCACCGAAATCCCGGTCGGCTCGTGCGTGACCCGAACGGCACTGTATGTGGTGTTCACAGACTGGCCGCCCTTTCCAGACGAGAGAAATGTATCAATACGCACATCATCCATGTCCAAATCAACGGATGCGGCGTCCACGTCATCGAATTCTGGAAGCACTTCAATGAGCGCAAATGTGGTGTGACGCATTTTCTCAGCATCAAACGGCGAAATACGCACCAAACGGTGCACACCAGCCTCGGAACGAAGGTATCCGTAGGCATGACGGCCGCGAACCGCAATAGTCACGCTCTTGTACCCCGCTTCTTCACCACGCGATTCGTCCAGAATATCTACGGTGAACCCTTGGCGTTCCGCAAATCGGGTCATCATGCGCAGCAACATCGCGACCCAATCGTTCGCGTCGGTGCCTCCGGCGCCAGCATGAAAGGAAAGAATGGCGTTTCGTGAATCGTATTCGCCGGAAAAGAACATGTGAAATTCCATTGCCGCAAAACGTCTTTCGAGTTCTGCGACGATACGCCCTGCTTCCGATCGATCTTCCGCAGTTCCCTCTTCTGCGAACGCGGCGATATCTTTCGCTTCGATCAGATCGGTTTTCATCTTGTCCCACGCGTCAATCTCGCGATTCAATTCCGCAAGCTCCTGCGACAATTTCCGCGCGGCATCCTGATCGCTCCAGAACCCTGGATCATTCATGTCACCCTCAAGTTCAGTCGCCCGAGCACGCGATGCCTCAAGCCCAAGCGCCACGACCGCAAGGCCATGGCGCTGTTCGAGACCATTCAGAATATCTGTTAACACTGAAGACATGAATTAGAAATGGATTTTTGCCGCCCACTCACTCATATACGGAATCTCGAACTTCTCGCCACGGAATGCTTTTACAATCCCCATAATGGAAACAACGAACAACACAAGGCCGACAATGGTCACAAGTGCTCCACCAAATGGAACGTTCCAAAGTACATCACTCACAAGCTGCAAGATAATTCCAACGATGGCAAGAATAACGCCCTGCTTTGCATGGTACTGCGCAAACGCAGAGTCTTTTGCGAAAATAAGTGGGATCAAGCACAAGATGCCCAAGTAACTGATCGCGGCCATACCACGACGCTCGCCTGAGACGGACGTCGGTGGTCGGACGTCGGACGTCGGGACTGCGACTGACGCTGCCACAGGTGTCGGTATTGTCTCCGGTGCTGGTGGCGGTGTGATTGGCGCTTGCGTTTCCGATGTTGAGCCTGAACTTCGTATGTCATCCATAAGGCTTCGTTAAGAATTACATACACGATAGCAAACTGCGCCGTTCCACGCGAATCGTCAACTATTTTCTCCACAGAAATTAGCCTATTTTTGACTTTTGGCCGAAAAACTGGCATATTTACCATCGGCTACTCAACAACTGTCCCCGAGGTACCCAAAATGGCCGATCACGATGCGAACAATCGCGGCGTCGCCCCCGATGCCAAAAAGAGTCCGTTCTTCACCATCACGAACGGCGTCCTCGATTGGCTCGGCGCCGACCGACGCCACCAAGTCATTGCTGCGCTCGTCGCGGCCCTCATGGTGACGATCATGGGCTGCCTCTGGCTCGGCACCCGCTCAGCCGAGACAACGACGGCAAAAGTCAGTCTCATCGAGGTGACCGCCGCGCGGGGTGAAGACCTCGGTTCGATCGGCGCGCGCTTCGGGCGCAGCCGAATCGAAATGGTGGGCTTCAACGTCGACCTGATCGAGCGCAACACCATCCGTTGCGGAGCAAATGAGAATGGCGCCTGCCGCCGCGACCATTTCGGTGAACGGGAGCTGGCGTTCGACGCCATCTGGCCCGGCGACAAGGTGTTGATCGTGCCCCGGGGCGCCTTCGATTCTCCGGCACTTGCCAGCACCCCGTAGCCGCGACGCACACGGCACGGCTACCAACACGACGAGTCGACCTCCCCGAGGCCG
>CAYHKX010000049.1:0-5187 GCA_964357305.1 uncultured Gammaproteobacteria bacterium
AAAAATTGTCCCTGCTTTTGGCGATACGGCACTCTTGCCGCAATTACAGACGTAATGCGAGCTATCGGTACGACGATGGTATTGTCCCACGCGCTTACAGGACGGACACACGTCCTTTCCGTGTGTTTGCTCGAAAAGATAGTCGAGACAGGTACTATTATCGGGAAATTGTTTATTGAACTCTTGGATGGTGAATTTCATACTTGACTATCGTAGCAGGTGTGCTACTGTATGTAAAGGGATAGTTGCCAAAGATATATGCATGTAAAGGATATTTGGCGACTCATTGAAACGTGTAACGGTGGGCTATGACAGCGCTCGGGAATCTTGAAGGCCTTCTTGAGGGGGCGCAGATGTCCCCATTGCAAGCAAAAACATACGTTGCTGGCCTTGAGCTTGGTAGTGCAACGCTTGCGGATATTGCAAAACGCACGGGCCTTTCAAAGACGACAGCATTTGAAGCGCTGAATGATTTGTGTCAGCGAAAATTTGCGCGCGTGGCTCGACGAAAGAAGTCGGTAACGTACCGTATGGTGGATCCGGAGCATGCGGTGGTGTTGCTCAGAAGCGCAGTTTCCGAGCAAGCGGCGATGATCGACGACCTCGCTCGGGCGATTCCACTGTTCTCAGCGTTGCTCGGTGGAAACAGGCCGTCAACAATGATTCACGAAGGCGCGGATGCAATTGACGGATATTTTGCGCATTTAGAATTAGTACAACCTCGAAGTATCGACGAGATTGCAAACGGAGATGATATTTACGCGTGGATTGATGAGAAGGCGTTAATGATTGCCAGGAAAAAATATAAATGGCAACCGAAATCCGGACGAGTACTCTCATCTGGTCCTCGAAGGAATCCGAACCCTATTTTTGTTCAGCGTCGATTGAACCCGTTGTGGGGTGCGTTCCGTGGCAACCTTGCGATTTATGATTCATATGTTTCGATTGTGACGTACACCAAGCGACTGACGACGATTATTATTGACAGCAAGCCGCTGGCCGATTCATTACGGATGTTGTTCGAAGTCGCATGGAGGGCAAGTAACGATGCGGAGTGATGTGGATACAGAATCCGTCATTGTGAGAGGGGTAACCCCGACGAAGCAATCCTGGTTAAGCCTAGATTGCTTCGCTATGCTCGCAATGACTGACGTGAAAATACATGCTCCTTTGTGGAACTATTGTGTTCTCGTTATTTCGTGAACCGCGCTTCTGCGGCGCTCCAGTGTGTATTCGCGAACACTGCCGCGACGTAGTCTGCGCGCTGTGCTGGGAGATAGTCGAGGAGATATGCGTGTTCCCACACGTCGAGTGCGAACAGGACTTCGCAGCCAGCGAGGTGGCCAAGTTCATGATCCGAAACCCAGATATTTCGGAGTGTGTTCGTTGCGGGGTCGCGCACGAGGAGCACCCAACCAATGCCGCGCATCATCGCGAGCGCTTTCATTTCCGCTTTCCATCCGTCGACCGATCCATACTGTGTGGCCAGTGTATCGGCGAGTGCGCCCGCCATTGATCCGTCCCCACCAAGGCCCGTGAAGTACATTTCGTGCAAACGCATCCCGTTCCACTCGAAGGCGTAGCGGCGTGTGAGTTCGGAGAGTGCGATTGCGTGCGTTTCCGAGTCTTTTTTGTATTCATCAATTTTTGCCGCAACAGCGTTCACGTTCTTTACGTATCCCGCGTATAATTTGAGATGCGCTTCTATCTGTTTTGACGAGAGACCGGTCATCTCTGGAAGGTTGAATGTCTGCTCGACGTAAGGCATACTCGGATCATTGTTGAGAGGTCCAATTGGTCCTGTTGCACCTATTCTATGCGAATACTGGCGATTGAAACAAGTTGTGACGAAACCGCGGTGGCGGTATGCGTTGGTCATGGGGATTCTGTTACGGTGGAGACGTCACTGGTGCGTTCGCAGATCGATATTCATCAGGCGTATGGCGGCGTGGTTCCAGAAGTTGCTGCACGTGAACATTTGGAAATGATCATGCCGATGCTGATGCGCACGGCACGACACGACGGCGAGGGAATCGACGCGATTGCGGTGACGTATGGGCCAGGACTCGCTCCTGCGCTTCGTGTTGGCGTCGAAGCCGCGAAAACGTTGGCATGGGCGTGGAATAAGCCTTTAATTCCCGTGTGTCACCTTGAGGGACATATTTATGCGAGTTGGATCAGGGCTCTGGACGTCGGACGTTTGGCGTCGGAAGTTGTGATGCCGCAGTTTCCCGTTCTTGCGCTTATTGTTTCCGGCGGTCACACAGAGCTCGTGCTCATGCGAAGTCACGGTGAGTTTGAGCGTTTGGGTGAAACGCTGGACGACGCAGCAGGGGAGGCGTTCGACAAAGTGGCGAAGATGTTGGGATTGCCGTACCCGGGCGGGCCAGCAATTGATCGGCTAGCGAAAAAAGGAAATCCGCATGCGTTTTCATTCCCTCGTGCCATGATTGATCGCGATGATTTCATGCTGAGTTTCTCTGGAGTGAAGACATCGGTTCTCTACGAGCTTCGTCGACAAGAGGATCGATTACACGACGAGGCATTTTGTGCAGACGTTGCGGCTTCTTTTCAGGAAGCGGTGGTGGACGTACTTGTGCGGAAAACGATGCGTGCCGCTGGCAAATATCAACCAGCATCGATCGTGTTAGCTGGTGGGGTTGCCGCAAATACCCATCTCCGAAATCGATTGAAAGATTCCGCGGTAGACGTTGGGATCCCGGTGTTTTTGCCAGATTTTCAGTACTCGCTCGATAACGCTGCAATGATTGGTGCCGCGGGATATTTTCGTGCGAAGCGTGATAGTGCTGTTGATCCGCTTACACTCGTTGTCGATTCAAACGCCGATATTCTATGACGACGATTACGCATTCTGCTCAAGAAACAAAAGCGATTGCTGCAAATCTTGCTCAAGAGCTACAAGGTGGTGAGTTCATTTCTCTTATTGGCGACCTTGGTACCGGAAAAACAACTTTCACACAGGGCCTCGTGTCTGCACTCGGCTCAACAGCGCGCGTGAAGTCACCGACATTTACCGTGATGAACGAATATCCTGTCACTAGCCACCCGTCCATTCGGCGAGTGGTGCATTGTGACTTGTACCGATTTACGAAGGCGAGCGAGATCGGTGCGTTGGAACTGTATGAATATCGTCGGCCAGACATCGTTATCATTGCTGAGTGGCCAAATATGTTAGCGGACGTGGATTGGAAGCCAGATGTTATCGTGACGCTTCGGCATGGCTCTAACGAGGATTCTTGCGAGCGGACCATTGAAATTGAGAGAATAGCGGAGAATCGGTGAGTGATATACTCTCAGGGTATATTGATGGTGGTATGCGTACGGCGCGTTTTTTTGTCTCATCTGAATGGATTGCGCGAGGAGCGCAGGCCTTTTCTATTCCTGCTGGGCCGATGTATCGGCAAATCACCTCAGTGCTCCGGATGAAAGTGGGGGATTCGCTCAGTTTGTGTGCAAATGACGGGAGCGAATTGGAATGTACGATTACGGAAATGACGAAAGCGGCGATTTTGGGAAAAATTCTTGCCACGAGTGTTGGAAAGCCACTCCGACCCCACATCATGGTCTGCGCCGCAGTGACGAAACGTGATACGTTTGAATGGACGCTCCAAAAATGCACAGAACTTGGTGCGGCAGCATTCATTCCGGTGATAACGGAACGTGTGGTGAAGAAAATGAAGGACATCCCGTCACGCTGGCGCGATATTGTTCGTGAGGCGAGTGAGCAGTCTGGCCGGATGACACTTCCCACGATCGGTGAGCCGATGACGTTTGCGAACGCAATTGAACACACAACGTCTTCAGACCGATACATTCTTCACGAATCGTCCGGTGGAAGTACGGGATTTCCGGTGGTGAAGGAAATGGACCACGTCGCGGTATTTATCGGTCCAGAAGGCGGATTTTCTGACGCTGAGATTGAGAAGGCCACAGCCGTTGGCGCAAAAATCATCCAGCTCGGCTCCCTCGTGCTCCGCGCCGAAACCGCGGCAGTTGTGGTAACGGCTCTGGCACGGTTGCGATGATTACAGGCCGAGAATATGCTTAACCTCTTCGATCGAGGTAATTCCATCGACGGCTTTCAGGAGCCCATCTTGCGTCATAGTGACCATACCTTGGCGCGTGGCTAAATCGCGCATGTCGTACTCCGAAATTGTTCCCTTTTCGATGATCGCTTTTTCGAGTTCAGGAGTTTTGACAAGAATTTCGTATGCACCGATGCGTCCCTTGTATCCGGTGTTGTGGCACTTCTCGCAGCCTTTAGGTCCGTAGAAGGTGAGCGATGTCGTATCAACTGGTGTCTCTCCGGAGGCCTTCGGAATTGCTTCGAGATGTTTTTTTACCTCCACAAACGTTTCGTCGTCAATTGCGACGATTCGTTTGCATTCGGTGCAGAGTTTTCGTAGGAGACGTTGACCCAGGATGGCATTCAGTGCTGGGGCGAGGAGGTGTGGAGCAAGGCCCATGGAGAGGAAGCGAGGAATGGCGCCAGCGGCATCGTTGGTGTGGATCGTCGACAAGAGCAAGTGGCCGGTGAGTGCGGCTTGTACAGTAATTTCTGCAGTATCAAGGTCGCGAATTTCGCCGACCATCACGATATCTGGATCCTGGCGGAGAATAGAACGTAAACCCTTGGCAAACGTGTAATTTTTACTGTAGTCAATTTGGCTTTGATTGATGCCTTCCACTTTGTATTCCACTGGATCTTCAAGGGTGATGATTTTTACGTCCGACGTGTTGAGTTTACGCAACATGGCGTAGAGTGTTGTGGTTTTACCACTTCCGGTGGGACCGGTAGTGATAATCATGCCGTTCGGCTTCTCGATTTCTCTTTGAAGTTTTTTGAGTGACGCCGGGCGGAAGCCAAGTTGTTCGAATTCAACGGTAATTGAATCTGGATTGAGTAAGCGCATCACCACCGATTCGCCAAATGATGTTGGAATCGTGGAAGTACGCACGTCAATCTGTTTGTTCTTTTGGTAAATCGTAAATCGACCGTCTTGGGCTTGATCATTGACGTTCATTTTTAACGTTGCAATGAGTTTGATACGATTAATAATCTTTTTCCACTGTTCTGGTGCAAGCGTTGCGACGTCTTGCAGAATACCGTCGACACGGAAGCGCACGGCGATACCCTTTTCTTCGGCCTCGATGTGAATGTCTGAA
>CAYHKX010000050.1:0-1326 GCA_964357305.1 uncultured Gammaproteobacteria bacterium
GTTGCTTTAGAGATGTGGGTCAAGGTGGGTTCAGCTAATGAGAGAGAAGAGGAGGCTGGAATCTGCCATCTAATCGAACATAGCACTTTCGTGATCTTCGGAATAATATCACCCGCCTTCGTCAAAATCACCGTATCGCCAATCTTCAGCCCGAGTCGATCGATCTCATCGGCGTTATGCAACGTTGCATGCGTTACGGTTGTCCCAGCGATACACGTTGCCCTCACGGTCGCGACCGGAGTCAACGCGCCGGTTCGACCCACAAACCAATCAACGGATTCGACCACGGTCGTGGATTCTTCCGCCGAAAATTTCCATGCCGCAATACCACGCGGTGTTTTGCCAACCACACCAAGCTGAGTAAAGGCTTTATTGTTATTCACGCGGATGACGATGCCGTCAATCCAAAAGTCGAGCTTATCCCGACGTTTTCCAAGAGCATCGAAAAATACACGAATCTCGTCCACGGTTTTACAATACGCGCCGGGCGGCGTTGCAAACCCGAGGCTCTTCAGCGCTTCGATGCCATCGGACTGCGAAACGATATCGATTCCATCTTGCAATCGCCATGCAAAAAATGCGAGCGGACGACTTGCAGCAATCGACGGATCGAGTTGACGAATACTCCCCGCAGCAATATTGCGCGGATTCGCAAACTCCTCCAGCCCTTTTTTCTTTTGCTCTCGGTTCAGCGTTGTGAATCCTGATTTCGGCATGTACACCTCGCCACGAACCTCAATGTGCCCCGACGTCCGACGTCCGACGTCCGACCGCAATTTCAACGGCACAGACTCGATCGTACGGATGTTCTGCGTCACATCTTCACCAACAAGCCCGTCACCACGCGTTGCTGCAGATTTCAACACGCCGTCCTCATACACGAGCGAAACTGCGAGACCATCAACTTTTACCATGGCGTAAAAATCAAGCTCAGCATGTGCGCCAACCTTCTTTACACGCGCTTCCCATGCTTTGAGTTCATCGAACGAAAATACGTCCTCAATGGAGAGCATTGGGGCGACGTGAGTGATTTTGGTAAATTTCTCGAGCGCAACGCCGGCAACACGCTGCGTTGGCGAGTCTGCGGTCACGAGATCTGGATATTCATCCTCGAGCAACTTCAATTCATGTTTGAGTGCATCGAGTGCTGACTCCGAGATCTCCAGCGCATCCAATACGTGATATTGATACCGATATTCGTTAATCGCTTCTCGCAATTTCCCGATTCTTTCCTTCACTTCAGCCTTCATCATATCGGTTTGATTGTACAGGAAAATTGTTCCCCAGAAAACGCCAAACGCCCCACCCGTAGGTGAGGCGTCACGT
>CAYHKX010000050.1:1426-5184 GCA_964357305.1 uncultured Gammaproteobacteria bacterium
CCCACCATGATAAAACGCGTATAGACAAGGCACGGCACGACTGTGTCATTCTCAAGCACCACGTAAACGCCGTCGGGACGACCTCTCCCGAGATCGAGAAGGCTGTACTCGCGCCACACAAAGGCCGCAAGCATGGCGCGGCGCACGCTATTAACCCACCAGGGCCAAGTCGCCATCAACGTTGACGGCATACTTGGGTCGCCGACGAGGATCTGTCCAAACTTACTATTGGGCAGACCACATCTAAACACCATCCGCACCGGAACTGTGATCCCAAAGAAACACGCTAGTGCGAGTACCATCGGGCGCTCCAAGTGAAAATTGGGAATGGAACTCCTCACTGAGTACATTTGCATAGTTCGGTGCGAAAATCAATGCACACATTGGAATAACACTCCGATCTGGACTCATCTAAGGAATCCAACGAAGAAGTCGCTAAAACGCCGAACGCCCCACCCGAAGGTGAGGCGTCACGTTGTACCCGCCGAGAACCGCCTACACGAAGGTGCAGTACATTTTCGGTTCGTTTATCTTCAACGTGATAGTGATTTCTTCTTCAGAGAATCCACGCCTGGACAGGCCAGTGCGAATTACCGCTTCCACGGTATCGAGCACGCGAGGCTCATCACCCCGACCGACGACATTAAACGTAATTTCATGTCCCATCGCATCGACGGCAATGAAGCGACAGGCTTCGCGGCCGTGTTTCACCATGATGAAACGAGTGAAATTTTGATTCGGCAGAACCTTACCGTCCCCGAAGACAAGATACACACCACCCGGCGGACAGAGGTTGCCGAGATCCAATGCACTGTACTCGCGCCACACAAATGCGGCGAGGAATGCGTTGCGAAAGGCGTTGGCCCAGGCGGGCCAGGTCGGGATGGTAGTCGGCGGCATTGAAGGATCCCCCTCGAGCATCTTGCCGAACTCGCCCTCCGGAAGTTCAACCCCGAACACCATCCGAGCCGGAACCGGAACGCCAAGCAACCGAGAGAAGATGAGGAACATGTGAACTCCTGTGGCATGACGCGAACGAACCACGAACAATAAAGAATAACAGAAATCTACAGGAAATCAAGCAAGGGTCTCCCCCTACCCCAAAAGCCCAAAATACCAGTCAATACACCGGGCGCCGAAGAAGAGAGAAATATAGGTTCCGATAACCATAAATGTGCCAAACGGGACATGGCTTCGGACGTCGCGTCGGCGATAGAAAATCAAGTACAGGCCAGCGAGAGAACCGATGGCATAGGCAAAAAGCAGCGCGAGTATTCCGAGTTCTGGACCGAGCAGGAACCCGATCACCATCGCAAGGCGAATATCTCCCCCGCCTACCCATGTTCCCCGAGAAACAAGGTATTGCAGCGCAAAAAACGCACCGAGCACCACACCGCCAAACATCATCGCCAACGGATCCACACCCATCGCGGCGTTGAGCGCGATCGCCACGATCATGGCCGGAATAGAGAGACGATCAGGAATAATGCTCGCGCGCCAGTCGAACATGAAGATCGGAAGGAGCAACATCGTCAACAAACCGTTTCGAATGAAGAATGCGATTGCGTCAGAACTCTCTCGCGCAAACGGCGGCACACTAACGTCGCCAGAAAGAATTTGCCATGCAAACCCCATGAACAACACGCCCATCACCACTTCGAGCGCTGGGTACTGCCATGGAATTACGGATTTACACGCACGGCATTTTGCCTGGAGCACGATGTAACTCATCAACGGGAAGTGATCTTTTGCATGCATCGGCCGAGCACACGTCACACATTTGCGCTTCCCGGCGGTGAACCGAAGCCCGTCAGGCGTACGCAATAAAAACGTATTCACGAACGCGCCCGTGAGGAGGCCGATGACGAGCGCGACGAGGAGAGGAATCGCCATACCCTAGAGTGCGGCGCACGCGCCAGCAGAAAATCCATCCTGTGTTAAGCAATTTACGCCAGAGGCCACACCAAGCGTCGCATTCCCGCCTTCGAGCTCGAACTCGATACGGAACGCATCTTCTGAACCACTATAGCAATACACGTCGGAAACATCATCACACGACACGTCACCGGCGAGTCCTTCCATTGGCGGCGTCGTCAATAATTCAACATACGGCGTTGGGCCGTTCGTTGGACACGGACCGGAAAATCCGTCTTGCGACAGACACGCCGTGAGCGCTTGGCCAAGCGCGACCGGTTCGGCGGCAATTGGGTACGAGCTATGGCCTTGAAAATACAGTTCAAACGCCATCTGCATCTCACGAACATTCGCTAATCGCGTAATGTCGCGGGTGTGCGACCGCGCAGAAAGCACCGCGTAGCTGGAGATGAGTCCAATCACACCGATAATCGCACCCATAATGAGCATCTCTGCGGTTCGAGTCATAGCAAGGATTGAAGCCGCGCCATAATATCGCGCGGAGTGTGATGAGTTGTAAGAAGTATATCATCAGCGCCCGCCGTATGAAGCGCACTCCGCTGCTCATGCGTGAGTCGAGGTGAGATCGTGACGATTCGTACCGTTTTCATTGTGGGGTGCTTTCGTATCCGCTCAACGTCATGAATCATAGCCGGAACAGAATCCTCGTCGAGCAACAATGCGGCTGGACGTAATTGCACTGCGCGCCGTTCAAATTCCGCAACATCAGGCAAACAGACGATTTTCGCGAATCGTTCTCCATGACGCTCGATCATATTCCGAAGCACCGGGTGAGTAGTAATACATACAATCGTTGGCCGCGTCGCTGTCATATTATTTCTCCTTCTCTGGCATCACGCGCATCGCAAGCCCGATCGCTACAGCAAAACGACTCCCCACTTCATCAAGAATCGGCCGTGATGCTGGTGGCGTTGCCACACGTGCCCATGGATCGCCAACATACACATTCACGTTCAACGCGTTCGTCATTGCAGCATCCAATCCGGCAAGCGCTGCAGAACCACCAGTCAAAATGACTTTGTTTACTAGCTTCGGCGCGCCGCTCGTATCTTCCTGCATGTTTACCTCAAGTGCGTATTTGGATTCATGCAATAGCGGCCTAATCGCATGTGCAAGCGCTGGCGGCATCACGCTTCCCTCACCGAACGCAATATCTTTCTTCATTCCTTCTGCTTCCTGAACACTCATACCCATTGCACTCGAAAGCGCAGCGGTCACCGCACTTCCACCAGATTTAATTCCACGGGTAAGAAACGGCACCCCACGTTCCGCAATCACAATGTTCGTACGGTTGCCACCCACATCCACAATCATCGTCTTTGCGCTGTCTTTTCCTATCAGTGCGCGCATTAACGCAAATACTTCCGTCTCCAACGAAATCAATTCAATCTTTGCCGCCTTGAACACCGCAATGTATTTTTCAACGAGCGCTTTTGGCGCAGCAGTCACCTGTACGCGAACTGTTTTCGACGGCGAAACGGTCTGCACGAACTCAGCGCTTTGCGCAGCAGGCACCGCAGACTGTACTTCTGACTTTTTCTCGTCGTCCTTCGGTAACAAATCCTTATCAATGATGTGCGAGTCAATAATCATCTCCGCGAGAGATAACGGCAAGAGCTTCGCAGTTTGTGCCTCAACCACAGCACGAATATCTTCCTTTGCGCTCTTTGGCATTGGGATGCTAATAATCGCGTGAAATACGCTGGATGCAGGAAGTGCTGCAACCGCCTTCGTCGCCTTCATTCCACTCGCCTTCACCACCTGCTGCAAAATCTCCGCAAGCTGCTTGGTATTATCGACGGAAAGCACGGATGCATCTTTAA
>CAYHKX010000051.1:0-5132 GCA_964357305.1 uncultured Gammaproteobacteria bacterium
TCAAGGACGTCGTGTAGCAAACCACCGAGTACGATGTCCCGAGAATAGTTTTTCTCGTACAAAAACAGTCCAACTCGAAGCGAGTGCATTAACAACGGTTTCTTTCGTTCTTCACCAACCGACATTGATTCACAAAGAAGCTGAACCGCTTTCTCAAATTGCATCTCCAACTCGATATTCCCAAAGTTCATATCTCGATGTTCATTGAAATATTTAGTGCCTCGTCGACGAGACTTTCTTCGTCACGTTAAATCCGAGGTACTTCCCGAGCATGAAGCGTGTTTGAGCATCGAGCGCCGGCAGCGCGCCGAAAAGAATAAACGTCACGGGCAGCAACGCCCACTGCCCGAGCATGACGAGCCACGAGAATGGCGAGGTTTTGTGTGGACGGGGCGGAAGTAAGAAGAAGCTCAGTCCGCCCGTGATAAACACACCAATAACCGCGAGACGCATCATTGCTTCGAGCGTGTATGGTGAATTCACCACAATCGCACTCTGCTCGTTTGTAATAGTCCAGAATGGAATGTACCCAAGAATAAAAATCAGCAAAGGCGCCGCGGCCCACGTAAACATCCCTTCGATGTGATTAAAGACATACGTAAACTTTTTCACGCGCGAAAGCTTTGGATGCTCTTTAAATTTCGTGATCATGTACGGAAAATGCTCCACACCCCACGCCCACCTGCGCTGCTGCTTGTACAGTGCAACAAGGCTCTCCCAATAATTTCCTCCCGCAACTGCGTCCATAGAAACCGGCAGAAATACTGGTGTGACGCGATAATCTCCGTCATATTTCAAGAACGCTTGCATGAAAATGCGTGAATCTTCACTCACAAGGTCCGGCTCCCAGAAGCCCACATCAACCAACATACGCCACGGCATCGAGTGAGATGAGAAGGTCCATAAACGCTCCGGCCGCACGAGCTCGCCGAGCAACCAGAACGTAGTACCGAACGCCGCAATACGCACCGGCGCAGTGGCAGACCAAATGTTATTCGAAAACAATGTCACCGGCTGAAACGACGTCCGGGTTGGATTTGGAATAGTGAGGAACAGATGTGAGAGCTTCGCGAAGTATTGCGGGTGCGCGACGGTATCGATATCAAACGCGGAAACAATAATGTCGTCGTATGGAATCCCTTTTTCGTCGATCACCTTCTTCACCTCACCACCCATATAGTGCAAATTGGATCCCTTTCCCGGAATCTCCCCCTCTTGCCCAAACGGATGAACCGTCACAACAAACCCCGCAAAACGATCCGCATACTTCTTTCGCATCGCCTCCGCGATTGACAAAAAGTTTTTCTGGTCCCTCTCCTCACCACCAAGCGCGATGATCACGCGATCAGTGCGGTATGGCCCGTGGAGCACCGCGCGCATTGCCTCCTCCACAATCGACTCATCCTCCTGAAGCGTCGGCAACATGATGAGGTGGTATATTCGGTCCCATCCGTCGATCTCTTGAACCTTTGCATACCAATCGACGCGAATCGTTTTCCGGTACGAGCGATATGCGGCAACAACGTGAATCACAAAATAGTACACGCGGAGCATCCAATACAAATCGAACACAATAATGAAAATAATACCCGCGACCGGCGCGAACACAGAGAGTCCGAATGCCATCGCGAGCACACCCCACGCAATCAATCCCGGAATCATTTCCAGCGTGCGATGCGCACCGTACTGACCAAATCGTGTTGCCATAGATTATCGTCGGCCTAAAGCATCTTTTGTGCTCACCGTAATGGTTGCCGGGTTTGCATACACGGGACGCGCCATTGGCATTGATGATACGCCATGGAGACTCACAAGTACTGCACGATCGTCGGCACCCAGCACAAGCTCCACACCAAAGACGGGAATGCACTGTGCAAACGCGAGCGCATTCACCATGGTTAAGCTTGTGCGCAGTGCGGTTGCAGATCCCGGGCCAAGCACCGCAACAATGCCGGTGAGGTTCGAGGGTGTCCCCGCCGTTCGCGAACGGCGGGGTGTAGCGTGTAGCGTGTAGTTTTTCAGGAAGAAATCGACGTTTGCGAGAAATTGCTCTGGGGATGAGGCGATGACGACGGGGTCGATGAGAAACGCTGAGGCGTCATTGTTCAGCACACCGAGGACCAATCGCGCAATATCGCTCCCATTCACGTAGAGCATCATATCTTTGGCAGTGTACTCCACAGCACCACGCGCTTCGCGTTGAGGATGCCAGACAAAAATCGATCCCCAACTTCTTGGCGATACAGAAACTCCTCGCGAGGCATGGCCGTGTAGTTCACCTCACGCGCGATATCGTGTTCAAACTCTCGAACGGCCTTTGCGAGATCTTCTGGCTCAATGGTGCCGACAATAAACAGATCTGTCGGGACATCTTCCGCATCCACAAATCGTCCTGTCAGCAACACGAGACTGATTTCACCTTTCTCCTTCAGCACCCGAACAATTTCCTGGTTCATGAGCACCGCCGCTTTACGCATCACTCCACGCAAATCTTCGAACAGCGGAAATTCGATATTTGCGCGATAAAACTTTTTTTTCTCCCCCTTACTTTCCGGCTCTTCGTCCGAAGCTTCTGCGAGAAGAATCTTCCCTTCTACCTCTAACACAATCCCTACATCGACCAAATTCTTCAATTCGCGCCGAACCGAGTTCAGTTGTGCGTCAATCCGCCGCGTGAGTTCGCGAACATAAAACGCCCGATCGGCGTTTTCCAAAAATAACGTCAATAGCCGTGCTCGCGTTTTTGAACCAAAAAGTTGTTCAATACGGAACTCTTTGACCCCTCCACCGTTGTCCGCACCGGGTTCATTGTCCATAGGGTGAAATCTGCCTATACTGTACAAAGAATCTCCCTTCTTGCGCAACCATGTCTTCCCCCGCCCATCGCATCAAATCTGCCGAGCTCCTGATTCCCGGAACTGCTCCGGAGCACATGAGCGTCAGCACGCTTCTCCTTTCGCTCCCCCACGGGGATGGCGGGATTTTCGGCGTATTCAGCGTGACGTCACGGAATGCCGAGGATCGCGAACGTTTTCTCCACATTCTCAAGAGCCACCTGGAAGTCATGCGTTCGGATATTGTCACCGACGACCTGAACGTTCCACGGCGTTTCGAAGCGATGCTCGTACAGTTGAACGCAGATCTTGCTCGATTCTCTGAAAACCATCGTGTACCCCTCAAAAACATCAACGTCCTTTTGGGTGTGATGACGAACACGCAAGTCTTTTTCAGCGGCATCGGTACCCATCACGCACTCTTTCTCCACCAAACCGCCGAACGGCGCTATGTGGTGTACGAGCTGGACGCACAGCTCGCGAACCAAGAGAGCTCCTGGGAGAAACCACTCGTCACCGTGCTTGACGGTGAGCTCCACCCTGGCGACGTGTTCTATATCGCCACACGTATTCCACCGCATGCGCTAAACCTTGGCGATCTCCAGGACATTCTCGTTACGCTTCCACCAAAGGGCGCACTTGAACGCATTCAGCAATTCGTCCCCGTCACGCATCACTTTGGCGGTGTGTGCTTTCATGTGAATGACGACGTGCCGGTCGGTCCACCAAAAAAAGCAAATCCAATGGCGTCCCTTTCGTCGTTTGAGGAAACACAATCGCGCACCGCGGATTTGCTCGGCGACCAAACGCCCAACGTATCCCAAAAACTCGCGAACGGCCTTAGTGCAGCAAAAAAAGCGCTTGTCGCGTACAGCGATAGCGCAGTGTGGCGAGCGGTAAAGCGCGGCGCACGCGGACTGATTACGCTTCTCGAAAGGGCGCTGCGACGCACAGAAGCGCATGCAGATTCGTCGTCACGACGATCGCTCGGATCCTACGGGCGATTCAACGGGATCGCCACAAAGCTCACCACGCTCCGCCATGCCGGAATCACTGCGGCACGAGGCGCCTCACGCACCACAAAAATCGTCGGCATTGGCGCCGCAATCGTTGTCGTCATCTTCATCATGAGTATCAGCATGGGGCGAGCCCAGCAACGCGCCGCAACCGCAAACGCAGCATACGAGGCACAGATCACCAAGATTGAGGAGAAACGCACCGCAGCAGAAGCCGCGATCATTTACGGGAATACACAAGACGCACAGATGCTCCTTGCAGATGCACAAGCTCTTATTGCAACACTTTCGCGCTACACGAGTGCCCAAGAAACAAAAGCGGAGGATTTATCGCGAGCAACCAGTGAGCTCCTCGGCAAAACGCGAGGGCTCGAAACCGTTACGCCAACAACCATCGCCGAACTTCCCGATCAATTCGCATTCCCGCTTGTGGGGCTTATGAGCGCAGAAACAGCAATGTACGGCGTTTCAGCAGATGCCGCACCGTGGCGCGTAAACGAAGTGAGTAAGGCGCTTGAACGCGTGAATATTGGCACAAGCCCTGCACAGAACGTTACGAGAGTGACGGACGAAGGGATAGACATCCTTGTGGTCGACATGGACCAACGGCTCTGGCGCAGCACCACGGGAACACCAAGCGTCACATCACTCACGAGTGGAACGAACGGCATGGCGAGTGTGGAAGATCTCGTTTCATACAACAACAACGCCTACGCGCTCTCCGCAAGCAGCGGACAGATTGTAAAAATGCGCCCACAAGGCCTTGGGTTCGAAGCGGGCACGCCATGGATCAGTGAAAAAACAAGCGATCTCTCTCAGGCGAGGGCCCTCGCGATTGATGGCGACGTGTGGGTACTCATGAATACGGATGTCGTCGTGTTTGCGAGCGGCAAAGAGAAGCCTTGGAATCACGCAGCGATCGATCCGGTTCTCGTGAAACCGCTCGATATCTGGACCGATGTGGATTCGCTCTATCTGTACATTCTTGATGGCGCTGACGGGCGCGTGATCGTGATGGAAAAAGAAAGCGGCAGTATCGTCGCACAATACGTCTCAAACATCTCTAGCGGCGTTGTCGGCTTCGCTATCCGCGAAAGCGAAAACCGCATCATCCTCGCCACACCAACCACCGTGTATTCGTACACGGCATCGCATTTACTGAAATAGGCGGGGCTCCCATGCCTCGCCTGGGCATAAAAAATATAGGCGGGGCACAGTTGATCTCTGTACCCACCCTTTGCAATTTTTAAATCCCAGGAGTATTGTGTTATGTCCATCTCGG
>CAYHKX010000052.1:0-5132 GCA_964357305.1 uncultured Gammaproteobacteria bacterium
AACACTGAATCGGTGACATTCGTCAGCGCAGCCCATTCGTCATCGCCCGTGTTTGGGGACGGATACACACTAGAAATCACGAGATCACCAGGGAGAATAGTCATTATAGATTCGATTGTGGGCGTTTCAACAGATATCGATGCTGTTCCAATGGCCGCTGGTTCTTCAGCTGGCGTCTGTTCGATTATTGGAGTTGATTTGGCGGAAACTTCCTCGATGATAGGCATTGCTTCCACAATGATGACATTGATCACCGGTGTTTCAATGACCTCGAGTACTTCTGGAACAACAATTGGCTCAATTGGTACAATCTCGATCGGTGTTTCAGTGACAGGATTCGTGATGACGGTTTCCTCAGACACGTCTATCACGATAGAATCGATACCTAGATCGACAGATGCTTCCACCGGTACTTCTGTCACAGTTGGTGCCGAGTCAGTGTCGGGTTCTGAGATTATTGGTACATCGGGTTCTGTTACAGGTTCTTCAGTGTCTACAACTTCGATTGATTCTGCATCCATGTGACCAACTACGCCTGGTGATCCAAGTTGATCGTTGAGTAAATATGTTGACGTTTCCGCGCTCACCCACGAGAGATCCGTGAGATCGCGCTCCATACTGGTGAAAGTAATTGATGATCCTGCGTTTGGTGTGCCGGTATCGACGAGACTATCGATTATTACTCCAGAGGCATCGATAAGGGTGATGTTGAGCGCGGTATTTGGAATGCTTACTGCAGTCGTTACGAGATCCGTTGATATACCGAGTGTGGATTTCGGATCACCAAGCGCGTAGTTCGATATGAGATACACAGTTCCCGCGTTGAGGAGTGTGTCGTCAGGGATGGTGAGAACGGAATCACTTGTGCCAACGCCCGTTAACTGCCACCCTCCCAAAGGAATTGATTCCGTTCCAACGTTCGCAAGTTCGATCCATTCGTCCGCCGTCGACGCTGCCGAGCCCGCCCACGCGATTTCCGAGAGGATGACGGCGGGGGAGTTGGCGGCGTGAGCTCGGGGTATAAAAGACATAAAGGACAACGTGAAGAGGATTCCGAGAACATAGAGTCGATTCATAAGAGGTTTAGTTGTTAAGGAACGGATCGATCCGCGGCAAACAAAATCCCCACAAGGCCCTTGTTCAGGGGTTGTGGGGAGTTGTCTGTAGCTCTATTGCACCATGATTCGTGTTCAGTATCAAGAAATTTTGTGAGGATAAATGAGCTATTTTTGTTCGGAATATTCCGAACCAATCGTGATTGAACACGAATGTTGTGCAGAAACGACGGACAAATTTCCGTTCGGATCTTTCCGATTCTCCCCAGGTCCGATATGATACTTTTCAAAATGTAGTGAATGGAAAAATTGCTAAGTTCGTCATATACAAGGAAGATTTCGAGAACCGACGAGGCGTACAGAGACGTACGGTGAGGAGGTTCGATGAAATCTGACGCAGTAGATGGCGAACTTGGGCAGTTTTTCCCCGGACGAGTGGTGGAATTGGTATACACGTATGCCTTAGGAGCATATGCAGCAATGCATGAGAGTTCGAGTCTCTCCTCGTCCACCAGGCCGCTCAATTGTACGGTGCTGAGAGATCTTTTATAGAAAATATACCGCTTGCGTTTGTTTGGCGCGTTTTTTATAGTGTCTGTGTTGTATGCGTGTCATTTTGGTGCACGGCTATAAAGCCACGTCACAATTTGGATGGTTTCCGTGGATCGAGCGCGAATTGCGCGCTCGGGGATTTGATGTGTTGATTCCTGAGCTTCCGACGCCGGAAGAGCCGGACCGGGATGTGTGGACCACGGCGTTAGTCGACGCGTGTGCGCCATTAACGGCGAATGACATCATCGTCGGCCATTCCCTCGGGGGAGCCGCAGCACTCCGCATGCTCGAAGCGGCCGAGGCACGATCGACGCCGCATGCAATGATTATGGTGTCCACGCCCTGGATGATTACGGACGAGAAATTCCGTGGATTCTTCCTCTCTGAGCTTGATTTTGAAGTACTGATGTGGCGTGCGAGTAAGTTTGTCATTGTGCACGCGCAGAACGACACGATTATTCCGGTCGAACATGGTAAGCGTTATGCCGCAGCACTCCACGGCGCGCTCGCGACGCCAGAAACGGGAGAGCATTTCCAGGGAACGGAGTATCCAGAGATTCTCGAAATCATTGACCGCGTTTCGAAAGAGTCGATCGTGTACGAACCGGGGATGTCGTTGGATGATGTGTTTACGGATGTGCGTTAATTATTATCCGTCATTGCGAGGAGAGTAATCTCGACGAAGCAATCCAGGCGAACCTAGATTGCTTCGCTACGCTCGCAATGACTGAATGAGTATGTTTACCGGAATCGTGAAGGGCCTCGGAACTGTTGTCAGTATTGCGCCGCGCGATGCGTTTGCTGATCTCATTATCGATACGCACGGTATGCTCACGACGCCGGAAATCGGTGCGAGCGTCGCGATCGATGGAGTTTGCTTAACCGTGACTGCGATTGATGGTGCACGATGGTCGTTCTCAGCAATGGAAGAGACGCTCGTAAAGACCACCATCGGGGACCGGACCGCTGGTGATCGCGTGTGCCTCGAACAACCGCTTCGCATGGGTGAAGAACTCGGCGGCCACATGGTCCTCGGCCACATCGACGGAACCGGTGAAATTATTGCGAAGCGTCACGACGGCGAAAATTGCTGGGTGACGGTGCGTGCGCCAGAGTTTTTTGTGAAATATATTATTCAAAAAGGCTCCGTCGCCATCGACGGAATTAGTTTGACGATTTGCGATCCCCGAGCCCCCTCCAACTCCCCCATAAATGGGGGAGAGATTACGACGGGCGTCGAATTTTCCGTTTCGCTCCTGCCTCTCACCCTCGAGCGCACAACCCTTGGTTTTAAAGATGTGGGCGCCCGCGTGAACCTTGAGGCGGATTACCTGATCAAGGCGATGATGAAGTAGTGTAAATTTTAGCGTGGAGCAGCTGTCGTTCGACGATCGGAATATATTCAGGTCGTAACACGAGATGTTTAATGTTTTCGATTGCAACCCATTCAGCTCTTGATACCTCACCACTCTCTATGATGATTGGCTGCTCTGGATCAACGGTAACCGCAAACACCACGATACAATGTGCTTGACCTGATGTACTGGTAAAAATATTGCAATCGAGAATATCGCCAACGGTTGCATCGAGATTCAGTTCTTCTTTGATTTCCCTCACCATCGCATCTCTCGGCATTTCTCCCGTTTCAATTCTTCCGCCAGGCAACGTCCATCGCGCACCTTTTTCCTCGAGTTCTTGAATGAGGAGCACTTTTCCATTGTGCTCGATCCATGCTTTAACGGGTATATCGGCGAGCAGATGGGGCATATTTAGTAATGATACTTCACTCCATGATTAATGGTGCAGGCGCGGTAGAGTTGTTCGAGAGAGCTAGCCTTTCCAGGGAGACGGTAGAGACATTTTTGCATCGGAAGATACAAATGTCACGATATTTTCCACATCTTTTTCTTCGATAGGCACGGAATTTTTTGAATCCTTTTTGTTTCGTAACCATGCATGAAGTATTTGGCGCTGGCTTTCGATATCAAGCGCGTAAACTCCCGGGACAGCACCTTCTTTTTCGAGGAGTTCTGCTGCCTGCATGAGTCCGACATAAAGCAAGCAGCGCGTAAGAACGATATCGTCATCAGCCGTTGCATTGCCTTTACGGTCAAAATTAATGGGATAGCCGCCGTTGAGAATATTCAGGGCACAGTCATCATGGACGTTAACGTGAACGGTATCAAACGGAGAGGCTTTTTCTGGCGCCAAACGAAGGAGGGAGGAGAATTCCACATCAGCAGATGACGCACTTACCAAAGTTTTTGTTCCATGAATGCGTTCAAACGCAATTCCCTTGAGCGCATCTGTTCCAGTGGTGCTTATGATGACGTCACAATCGTGAATGAGCGTATCGAGCGAGCCTTTTGTCGAAGTGTCTGAGTGGCTAGAATCATATGTTTCTACAAGATAGCCGGCATCAATAAGGGCGGCGTAAATTGCGTTTCCAATACTTCCAAGCCCGATAATACCCACTTTTTGCTTTTTTTTGAGGATATCTGTCGCAATGAGTCGCTCAACAACAGAGACGCCGATAAAAACGGGCTCGACAATTTTTTTAATTCCACTTGATGCGACGCTTACGATCGGTGGAATTTGTGCTGTTGTGTTTACGATTCGGGAAATACCACGTTGCGTCTGCTCTACTCCGGCAACAGCGACGCCCTTGAGACTGTCCCACGGGATGGAATGCCAAATATCTCCACCATCGTCGAGGATGAGAATCTTTTCTATCCCTTCACGCTTTATTGTTTCAAGAACTTTTTGCCAAAGAATGGCGATACTTTTTTGCGCCGCAAATTCATACGGAAATCCGGGATTCATTTGTACGGGAATAACTTCGATTCCAGAACGAACGCATTCATGGAGTGTCGATTGAACGGTAGAATACGGTTTTTCGACCACAAACATGTGACCAAAATCGACTAAATGAGAAAGATGCCGAAAGAGAGGAAAATTGTTTGGTAGGAGGTGTGTGTGCGCGATAACAATGCATTTGGAAAGCCGATGCTTTGTTGTGTGGCTCGCGACCCAGTCCAAAAGAGGGAGGTTGGTGATTGGTTGAGAGACGGGGTCGTGCTGAGCAAGATCGATGAGGTAGTTACAAAACATTCGTGTGGACGGGGCTCCTTCGAGTAGTAGTAGGTCGGAGAAGAAGAGGATTTCCGTTTCGCTGTCGGCAATGAGTGTCCAATGTCCGATCTCACGATTTTTGTGTGTTAATAACCAGTCGCTCGTTTCAAAGAGTCCGATAAAATCTCCAGTATGAAGTTGTTTTGTGGCTTTGGATCCTTTAATAACGTTTACATCCCCTCGAAGAATGATTCCTAGCGGGACGTGAGAATACTCGAATGACTTTGGGAAAAGATTTAAAGCAATTTTCCCTTCAAAGACTATCTCTGCTTTTTTCTGATATTGAACAAGGAGGAGCTCTTTTGAAGAACGTTCCGGGGTTTGTTGGAGGAGGCGAATGGTCTCTGGAAAGTGTTTGGACTGAAGATTTCCTTCATAACTCGGAAGAATAGA
>CAYHKX010000053.1:0-5037 GCA_964357305.1 uncultured Gammaproteobacteria bacterium
TGTGAGATTCCGGCGATCACGTCCAACGAACGGGGCCCACGCGCTACGCAGCGCGGGGCCTCGTTTCCGTTTAGAACACTCTGTGTTTGCCCATTTTCGGCTTGTCGCATCGGAAACTCGCTCACCGTACCGTTAAGTACGCCTCGCGAGCTTCCCTTGCTCTGCGCCGAAATTTATTGAAACACAGTGCGTTCTATCCGATCTGGAGTTCGTCCGATACAATGTCGGCATATGTCCGACCAGAAAACATTTGTGATATTAGACGGGAACGCGTTGCTGCACCGTGCGTGGCATGCAATTCCACCACTTTCTACGGCAGATGGTCGCGTCGTGAACGCGGTGTACGGTGTTGCGATGGTGATTGAGAAGATGCGTGCGGATTTGAAGCCGGAGTACATGGCGGTTGCATGGGATTTGCCCGGCGGCACGTTTCGTCATGAAGAATACGAGCCATACAAGGCAACGCGCGTAAAAAAGGCACAGGAACTGTACGATCAGATCCCAATGATTCAGGAATTGCTGAAACCATACGGTATCCCTTCCCTTTCGGTTCCCGGATTTGAGGGCGACGATATTCTCGGTACCATCAGCGCGATGAATAATGAGCGCGGAATCAAGACGCTCGTTGTGACTGGAGATCTTGATGCGTTGCAACTTGTTTCAACGAACACTGAGGTGTTGTTTTTTGTGAAGGGACTTTCCGTCACGAAGCGTTACACTATCGAAGCAGTGCGGGAACGATACGGCCTGTTACCAACACAGCTCATTGATTACAAGACGCTTGTCGGTGATACATCCGATAATCTCCCTGGCATTGCGGGAATTGGTGAAAAGTCTGCGCTCGAGCTGCTCTTGAAGTACGGTACTGTTGATGGCATTTTTTCTGCAATGGAGCGCGGCGAACTTGCGGAAAAATACGTGAAGAAATTTGCTGGTCAGGAAAAAACCGCACAACAAATGAAGCGATTAGTCACTGTGGTTTGTAATGTTGAGCTAAAGGGCTTCGCAATTGACGACGCGAAAACGCAAGAGACGAATCTTGACGCATTGCTTCCGTTGTTGCGCGATTTCGAATTCAAGACACTCTTGAGGAAGTATGAAGGCGGATTGGAGTCGGCGGTATCGAAACCCGTAGTATCAGATGCGAAGAAATCAACAAGCACATCATCAAAACGTCACGCTTCCCTGCCCAGCGCAAAACTCAACGAACTCGATCTCAATCGTTTGGGTGTGTTTCTCGTCACCAAAACACAAGATCTTTTTGGCGGAAGCATCGCGTCGATTGCTGTCACTGATGGCCGGAATACCTTTGTTGCGCATGACCCTTCAATGAAGGAACTCGAATCAATTGCGAAGACGCTTTCTGGCACATCGACGCTTGTTGGGCACGATATTAAAGAGATCGTGCACACATTACACCGAACCGGAGTTGATATTGATGGTCTTTTTTCTGTTCCAATGGTTGACACGTTAGTTGCGGCGTACCTTCTTGCGTCGGATGGTCGTGAATTTGCATACCGCGATATTGTCAGTGCAAATATCGGGGCGAATCTTCCCGTCGACGGCGCTGCAGATGAGCTCATTGGTGCACTTCTCCCGCTTGCAACGATACTTGAACGAAAGATTGAAACAGAGGGCATGACTTCCCTCTTTACGACGATTGAAATGCCGTTGATCCCGGTATTGTTCCGCATGGAACGTGATGGATTTGCGGTTAATAAGGACAGACTCGCGACACTTTCAAAGAAATTCGATGATCGTCTGCAGGAATTAACGAAGTCGATTCATCACGACGCTGGCCGTGAATTTAATATCAATTCCCCGTCGCAGCTTGCCGATGTGTTATTTGTGGACCTCGCAATTCCCACCAAAGGCATTAAGAAAACAAAGAGCGGGTTCTCGACCGCGGCTCCAGAGCTCGAGAAGATTTCGGAATTGCATAACATTGTCGAGAAGATTTCGGAATATCGTGAACTCGCGAAGCTTAAGGGAACGTATGCCGATTCACTTCCAAGGCTCGTTGAGGGGGATGGACGTATTCACGCGCGGTTTAACCAGTGTGTTGCGGCAACAGGTCGGTTGTCGGGTTCGGATCCAAACCTGCAAAACATTCCGATTCGTTCAGATCTCGGACGTGAAATTCGTAGAGCATTCATTGCTTCGCCTGGATATGTGCTCGTCAGCGCCGATTATTCCCAAATTGAGCTTCGTCTTGCGGCGTCGATTGCAAAAGATGCGTCATTCATTCAGGCATTCTTGGACGGAGCGGATATTCACAAACGTACTGCGGCAGAAATGTGGAATGTGAATGAAAGCAAAGTGACAAAGGAGCAACGATATGCGGCAAAAGCGATCAACTTCGGTATTCTCTATGGTATTGGCGCGCGAGCGCTCGGAAAGAGTGCTGGAGTGCGATTTGAGGAAGCAAAAGATTTTATCGATCGATATTTCATCGCGCATCCCGCGATTCGGGAATATCTCGACGCCATGAAGGCGCAGGCACATGCCGAGGGATTTGTGACATCTTTGTATGGGCGACGACGGTATTTGCCTGATGTGAATTCCGGTGTGCCACAATTGGTGGCTTCAGCCGAGCGCATGGCGATTAATATGCCAGTGCAGGGTACGCAGGCCGATATTATCAAGAAAGCGATGATTGTGATTGATGCGTGGATACAGAAATCTGGCATTGGTGCGAAGATGATTGCTCAGGTGCACGATGAACTCGTTTTTGAAGTATTGCAAAAGGATGCTGAGCTGCTCGCTGATGGTGTTCGGGAGCGCATGAAGTCTGTTGCCGATCTTGAGGTTCCGCTTGTTGTTGATGTCGATACGGCGAGCTCTTGGGGTGACATGGAATAACGTATGCTATTGATGGTGTATGGCGACGACGCATTTCGCGTGAAGGAACGCGCAAAGGAATTCGTTGCAAAATTTATTGAAAAGCATGATCCGACGAAGCTGAACGTTGATGAAATTGTGTTTACGAAGAAGGATGATCTCGATCTCCCTCGCGTTGCTGATGCAATTACCGCTTCCCCATTCCTTTCTGAGCGCCGAATGGTTCGGATCGATGGAGTTCTTTCATTTGTGACGACGAAACCTGAGGCGGAGCCGTGGGTGAACGTATTATCATCGATTCCGGAATCAACAATCGTGGTGCTTGTTGATGCGCAGAGTGCTGAGAAGATTGAAAGAACGGAATTATTTACGCGCGTATGTCATGGTGAGCATGTTCATCGGTACCCAATGCCAATGCTCGCCGGCTCTGAACTTCGCGCATGGCTTCAGCAACGTGCCAAGTTGTATGGTGCTACGCTGGTTCCGGCCATGGCCGATGTGTTGGTTGCGAGAGTCGGTGGCGATACTTGGCGTCTAGAAACGGAAATTGCGAAGCTTGCGGCATTTGCTGGAGATGCTCCGATAGATGTTGAAATGGTCGAGAGACTGGTTTCTGTTGAACACGCTGAAGATATGTTTGGGATGATTGATGCCATAACGGGTGGGCGTCCGATGTTTGCGCTCAAGAAGCTGGCGGAAGAGCGATCGGCTGGTGCAGATGATTTTCCGCTTTTTGGTATGTTGGCTCGACAGATTCGGCTTGTCCTTCAGGCAAAGGCGCTTCTTGAGGATCGGCCAAATGCAGGGAAGCAGGACGTCGCTGATGCATTTAGTATCCATCCGTTCGTCGCTCAAAAGGTGCTTGCTGAGGCAAAACGGCATAGTTTTGTGAAGATTCGCGGATGGCACACACGTGCAACCGAGCTGGATGTGGCAATGAAACGTGGAGTTTCTGCGGATATTGCTGTAGATCGGCTTGTGGCTGCACTCCTTGACGCCTCGTAAGGATTCCGCTAATATTCGCACATTCCTCTTATGCCAAATCTCTCAAACGCCAAAAAAGCGCTCGCACAGAGCAAGGTTCGCGCAGCACGTAATGCAAATGTGAAGGGTCGTATCGACAGTATGCGTCGCTCGTTCCGTAAGCTCATCGATGCCGGAAATATCGAGGAAGCACAGAAATTGGTTCGCGAATTAGATCAGGCGATGGATAAATCTGTCACTAAACACGTGGTCAAAGCGAATACCGCAGCACGGGTAAAGTCCCGTACCATGGTTGCGCTGAATAAGGCAATCGCGGCAAAAAAGTAGCAATCAACGCAAAAGTCTCCCGAGCGGGAGACTTTTGCGTTACTCAAGGTGCGGCTTCTCGATCGCGTCGATGCTGAGAATATCTTCGCTCGTACCGTTCGTGATTTTTACCATATCTTTCGAAACTTTTTTCAGTTCATTGCTAGAAAAGTTGTATTGATTGACGACCGTAGTGAGATTATTTCCCACTTTGAGATGAAATTCAGAGTATGCCCTGAAGTGCTTTCCGAGATCTGAAACATTTTTGATGATGTCTTGGGCACGTTCTTCGATTTTGAGCGCATGAAGTGCCTGCAGAACGGTTTGAAGATATGCGAGAAACGATGTTGGCGAGACGATGATGACGTGATATTTGCTTGCTGCTCGCTGGATGAGGTTATCATTGTCTTCCTGTGTTCCGCCAATTTTATTGATGAGAAGATCGTAGTAAATCGCTTCGTGCGGGATAAACATGAACGCAAAGTCCATGGTTCCCTTTTCTGGATGAATATATTTTGACGTTTCAAGAATACGGTTCTTCAGATCGTTTACAAAGAGTTTTTCAAGCTTTATGCGTTCGTTTGGATCCTGCTCTTCGCTAATACGATTGTAGTTTTCAAGCGAGAACTTGGAATCAACTGGAATGATTTTTTCTTTCACGAAAACGACTGCATCAGGAATGAGATCTTTCCCATCCTCATCCTTCCCAAGCCGATATTGCATCGCGTAGTTTTCTGGAGCGAGCGCATTTTTAAGAAGTGTTTCAAGATAATATTCTCTTTTTTTCTGGAAATAATCCTGGATTTGATTTTTTTTCAAGAGAGAAAGACAGCAATAATAATTATCAATACTTATTTTTTGAAGCAAAATTCTCTACTGCAAATAGAAACTTTCCAAAACTTGATC